>NZ_JBWOPL010000018.1:0-87386 GCF_056451265.1 Rhodocaloribacter sp.
CCCTGCTAGCAGTTAATCAAACTGGAGGAGTTACCATGAGAAAGGGATTTGTATCACGATCTGTAGTGTCCCTGCTCTGCACGGCGCTGTTCGCCGTTGCGTTGGTCCTCACGGGTTGTAGCGCCGACACCCTCACCGGGCCTCAAGCAGAGGGTGGAGACAGTCACAATAATAACCGTGTTGCAACCAGCAACGGCGATGCAAACACCGGAGCGTTCTTCGGCAAACTCGTCGAACGTTACGGAGGCGTCGGCGGCGACGGCCACAACAACAACGCGCCCGGCGTTGGCGGCGACGGCCACAACAACAACGCGCCCGGCGTTGGCGGCGACGGCCACAACAACAACTAAAACCGGGCTTTGCCCGCGGGGTATTTGCGTACCCCATTAAACCACATCGCTGGAACCGGTCGGCTCTCTGGGTCGGCCGGTTTTTTTTGTCCCGGATCGAGCCACATTCAAAAAAAAAGCCGACCCGGACGGATCGGCTGGAGGGATGACGCCGTGGACGGCGCCTCAGGATGATTCGGACACGGGCTCCTCGTCCCACATCTCGATCGCTTCGAGCACCGCCTCAACGATCTGGTCTTCGGGGACCGTACGGACGATCTTTCCCCGTTTGAACAGGTGCGCCCGTCCGCGTCCGAGCGAGACGCCCAGGTCCGCGCCTGCCGCCTCTCCCGGCCCATTGACGGCGCATCCCATCAGCGCGACGTTCAGGTCTTTGTCGAACTTACGCGCTTTGACGGCCTCCTCCACCTCGTTGACGATGCTGAACAGATCTCCGGTGAGGCGACCGCACGTGGGGCATGCGATAATGTTGACTCCCGGACGCCCGAGCCGGAGAGACTTCAGGATCTGATGCCCCACCTCCACCTCCCGGACCGACTCCGTCGCCAGGGACACCCGGATCGTATCGCCGATGCCTTCCGCCAGAAGCGCCCCGATGCCGATGGCGCTCTTGATCGAGCCGGTGCTGTACGACCCGGACTCGGTCACACCGAGGTGAAGCGGATAGTCGGTGCGCTCGGCCAACAGCCGATACGACTGGATCATGAAGAACACGTCCGAGTGTTTGACGGAGATGACGAGGTCCTCGAAGCCGTGCTTCCGGCAGATGTCGATGTGGCGCATGGCGCTTTCGAAGAGGGCCTCGGGCTGCGGATAGCCATACTTGTCGAGGAGGTCGCGTTCGAGCGAGCCGGAGTTGACGCCGATACGGATGGGGATGCCGGCCGCCTTGGCCGCCAGAAGCACTTCCCGCTCCCACTCCTCCTTCCCGATGTTTCCGGGGTTGATGCGCACCTTCGCCACGCCGGCTTCGATGGCCTTCAGCGCATACTGATAGTTGAAATGGATGTCGGCCACGAGGGGCACGGGCGCCCCCTGCACGAGGTCCGGAAGGGCGTCGGCGTCCTCGGGGCGCGGCACGGCCACGCGCACGAGGTCGGCCCCGGCGTCGGCGAGCCGGCGAATCTCGGCGAGGCTGGCCGCCACATCATGCGTCTTCGACACGGTCATCGACTGCACCGAGATCGGCGCGCCGCCGCCGATGGGTACGTTGCCGACCTGAACGGCGCGGGAAATGCGACGAGGTCTTTCCATAACGGTCTATGCTCCGGAATATGCCATCATGAGAATCGCCCTCTATACCCGCCAGCGTGCGGCAGGTTCGACGGCGCCGCCCGCTGCCCGTCCTCCCCCGTTTACCGGCTTTCGGCGCCGCGTTCTCCCGCCCGCCACCGCAGGCCCACCACCAGGGCGCGGTGGTCGGAGATCGCGGCCCCGACCACGCGCGCGGAGGTCACTTCCCAGTCCGGACTCGCGAGCACATAGTCGATGCGGACGAAGGGCAAGCGCTGATGGTACGTCGCGCCCCATCCATTGCCGGCAATGCGGAAAGCGTCCGTAAAGCCCGCGCTCATCTGCCGATAGCCCCAGTTGTGCGGGGTGCTGTTGAAATCTCCGCAGATGAGCACGGGCAGGGTCTCGGCGTCGGTCATCCGGCGGATCTGTTCGATCTGCCGGGCGCGGATCAGAAACGCGTCCCGGTATTGCCGGGCATACCGGAGCCACGAGGCGAAGTCGAGCAGCCGGAAGGCATCGTCCTCCCATGGCTTCTTGCCGCCGAAGGTGCGCAGGTGCACGTTATAGAGCACGGCGGCTCGCCCCTGCCACGTGAACGTCGCGCGCACCAGCTCGTTCATCTCGTGCTCGCCCGGACGCAGCGTATGCTCCGCGAGGTCGTCGAGGGGAAAACGGCTCAGCACCGGCTTCGAGAGGTGGTGGGTCGCGCTTCCCGGCGGCTGGATCCGGTAGCCGAGCGAGTCGATGAGGGGAGCCACGTAGACGGAGGGCCGCACGGGGATCGCGCGCCGGGAGAAGGTCACCTCGGCCTCTTGAAGGGCCACGAGGTCCGGTGTTTCCCGGCGGATCAGCGCCTCCATGCCGCGCGGGGCGTCGCCGCCCGCGGTCCATCCCCACCCCGCATTGAACGTCATCAGCGTGAGCGCGGGCGCGTCCGGTCCGGCTTCGCGGGCGAGGCGCTCGAACGGGATGAAGCGCGCCACGATCAGCGCCGTGAGCGCCAGATGCACCGCCAGCAGACGCCAACGCCGCGTCATCGCCGCCACGGCCGTCGCGCCCAGCACGAGCAGGCTCAGAAAGGGCAGTCCGATGGCGATGAGCTGGATCCACCACACATGGCGCGGATGCACGTACCGGGCGGCGTATCCGGCCAAAAACACCAGAATCAGCGCGGCATCGAGCAGCAGCACACTTCCCCGGAACACACGACGGGCCACGCGACGATTCCTCATGCCGTCTTACCGGCGACTGGCTTCATAAAGGATGCGTTTCTCCTCGTCGGTGAGCGCGTCATAGCCTTGCTCGCTGATTTTGTCGAGGATGCGGTCCACTTCGCCTTCGAGCGACGCCGCCTCCCGGCGGGCCTCGCGGCTGCGGCGCGGGCGTCCCTTTGCCGGAGCCTCCGGCGGAGCGCCTTTTTCCGAGCGTCGCGAGGCCAGCCAGAGTTCCATCTGCCGGAGGATGCTCTCCCCTTCCGCCGTGCGCGCCGTCCGGCGGGTGCGGCGGCGTTGCCGGAAGAAGATGCGCGCCCACGACGAGAGGTTGACGCCGTTTGCCTCGGCCCGGGCAAAAAGGTAACCCGAGAGCGCCCCGCCCAGATGCGCCGACACCGACGTGCCTCCGCCCGCGAGAAACAGCACGTCCAGCGCGAGGAAACCGATCACCACGTAGATGAGGCGCACCGTCCCGATGAACAGCAGCGCGATGCTTTTGTACGGATACGTGATCGCCACCACCGTCAGCACCGCCAGCACCGAAGCCGACGCCCCGTGCACGATGCCGCCGAACGCGCCGACCGAGGGCAGGAGCGCGTGCAACAGCACCGTCATCAGCCCCCCGCCGATGCTTCCGATGAGATAGACCGCCAGCAGCCGGTGCGCGCCGTGAAGTTCCTCATACTCACGCCCGATCCACACCAGCCAGAGCATATTGAAAAGAATATGGAGAAAGCCCCAGAAGCCCGGTTGCAGGTGCAGAAAACTGTACGTGACCAGTTGCCAGGGTTCGAGCAGGATCTCCGGAAACTGCGGGTTCAGCGCCAGATGATCTACCACCAGGCTCCGCGTGGCCGAGAAATGGATCAGCAACACCTGCCACAGCACGTAGGCTACGACATTGATCGTCAACAGCGCGCGCAGCGCCCTCGGCTGTATGCGATACCAGGCTAAGAATCGATTCACGTCGTTCTTCGGCTGTCACAACCCCTGATCTTCCGGGGGCATCGACATTGAAAGGGTTCTCATGAAGGCAAAACGGCGTCCCCGGAGACCAAAAATCATGCAACGCAAAACGGGAGCGCGGGGATCACGACCCGGGAGAAGGTTTGCCTTTTCCCGCCCCGATAATACCCGGTAAGCGCCGGAAGGTTTTGGCCGAAGGAGCGGCGGCGCGGGCGCTGTGCCTGAGTGCCGAAGGAGGTCCGGCGCGTTACGCCGCGCCGCGTCTCCGACGCCCGGCGGCGCCCCCGGATCATTGCTCACCAGCGCATCGTCCGTTCCGGCCGGAGCGGCAGCTTCCCGCGCCAGTACTGAATCAGCAGAAAGCCAAAAACCATACCGCCCAGGTGCGCGAAGTGCGCCACGCCCGGTTGCGATCCCGAAACACCCGCCCACAACTCGATCAGCCCGTATCCGATCACGAACCACTTGGCCTTGATCGGGAAAAGGAAGTACAGGTAGATCGGCTGGTTGGGAAACATCATGCCGAAAGCCAGCAAAATGCCGAACACCCCCCCCGAAGCGCCGAGCGTCGGGACCGGTACGCCCCACGAGACGATCAACTGGCTGATCGCCGCTCCGATGACGCAGGCGAAATAGAAGATGGCGAAACGGCGCGAGCCCCACGTATTCTCGATCTGCACCCCGAACATCCAGAGGGCGAACATATTGAAGAACAGGTGTCCGAAGCCGGCATGAAGAAAGCTGTACGTGATCAGCTGCCACGGCCAGAAATCCGGCACGCGCGCGACGCCGAAAGCCGTGCGGACGACGTCCGGAGCGCCGAGCGGCCACAACGCCAGCCAGTCGATCAGAAACTCCCGCGTCGTCGGCACCAGCGAGGCCATGAAAAAGAGCCCGTTGAGGATCAACAGGTTCTTGATGACCGGCGGAAATACCGAAAGCCGGGTGGGCGGCTGATACGTGTTGTACATGCGATCCTGCGAATGGAGAAGCGGAGCTCACCGCCGGGCCGGGCGCGACGGGCGCCCCCTTCGGGTTCCGTTATAGCGGTCGCGTCCGTCGAAAGGTTGCAGCCCGAAGTCGGCGTCCGCCTCAACACGCCCCACCGTCCGTCGGGGTTTCCGGAGCGCCCTTTTTTTCGAGCAATCCGCATCGGAGGCCCCCCGAAGCCGCGCCGGTTCCTTTGGTGTTTCTTTTCCGTTACCTTGCGCTTTCCCCACCGCTACCTTTCGCGTTCCCTTACCCTGCCTCCCCCTTGGTCCTTTTCTTTTCCGACATCCATTTCGGCCGGTCCGATGCCGAAGACGAACGCGCCAACGAGCGCGACCTCATCGCTTGCCTGCGCGCGCACGAGACGGAGGTCGAGCGCCTCTACCTCCTCGGCGACGTGTTCGACGCGTACATCGAATACCGTCACCTCATGCCCAGGGGGTTCGTCCGTTTTCAGGCGCTGCTGGCCGAGTGGACCGAGCGCGGCGTGCCCGTCACCTACCTCGTCGGCAACCACGACCCGTGGCATCGCGACTACTTCGAGCGCGAACTCGGCGTCCGCGTCGTTTTCGACGCCTTCGACGAACCTCTCTTCGGCCGCAACGTTTACATGGCCCACGGCGACGGCCTGACGACCAACACCCGTTTTTACAACCGGATCCGACCGCTTTTGCGTCACCCGGCGCCCGTGTGGATGTACCGCACGCTCCTCCCCGGGGACCTGGGGCTGGGGCTGGCGAAATGGGTGAAAGCCCGCTACGGCAACAAGGAAGTCCTCGAAGGAACGGTTGCGGGGCTGCGCGCGCATGCCCGCCGCATCCTCACCGAAACCGACGCCGAGCTCGTCGTGATGGGCCACAGCCATCAACCGGCGTTCCACGTCTGGCCCGAAGGAACCTATATGAACCTGGGCTACTGGCACGGCGCCCGCACGTTCGGCCGCCTGACTGAAAAAGGACCGCAACTGCTTCGCTGGAACGGTACTTGCGCCGGCGCATTCAACCCGTCATCAATACATAATTCGTGATCAACCGGCATCTCGAGATGCCGATGCGCCATAGACAAACCTTATGTCCGACTGGTCTTATACCGAAGAAGAACTGGAGGAATATTTCCGAAAGCCGGAGGCCCGGCAAGACGCGGCGTCTCCGGGAAACGGGACGGGCGCGAACGGACGGCCGCCGACCTCGAAGCGAGGGCTGCGGGGCTATTTCGCCCGCCGTTTCAAGGATCCGCGCAAGGCGCAGGCGGCCTTCGCGCTCACGGTGGTCACCGGCTTTTTGCTCGCGGGCTTCCTTGGCGTCGTCTTCTTCATGCTCTCGCTCCGAAGCGATCTGCCCTCGCTCGAACAGATTGAAAACCCCAACTTTCAGCTCGCCTCCATCGCCTATACCGCCGACGGTCAGGAGTTGGCGCGCTATGCCCGGCAGAACCGCGCCTGGGTCACCTTCGAAGAGATTTCCCCGCACGTCATCAACGCGCTCGTCGCCACGGAGGACCATCGCTTCTACGACCACTGGGGCATCGACCTCTTCCGCACGATGGCGATCCCGTACCATGTGCTGCGCGGCAAACCCCAGGGCGGATCGACGATCTCGCAGCAACTCGCGCGCAACCTGTACAACGAGCAGATCGGGCGCCGCGTGACGGTCGAACGCAAGCTCAAAGAGATGATCACCGCCGTCGAACTCGAACGGCGGTACACGAAGCGCGAGATCATCGAGATGTACCTGAACACGGTCGAGTTCGGCTACAACGCCTACGGCATCGAGGCGGCGGCGCGCACCTTCTTCGGCAAAGACCCGATGGAGCTGGACGAACTCCAGAGCGCCACGCTGGTGGGCATGCTCAAGGGCACGACGATCTACAACCCCGTCACGCATCCCGAAAACGCCCGGCGACGACGCAACGTGGTGCTTCAGCAAATGATCAAGCACGGCCACCTGAGCCCGGAGTTTTACGAGGCGCACAAGGACGACCCCGTCGAGGCAAGCTATCATTCGACGGCCATCACGAACAGCGCCGCACCGCACTTCGCCACGTACGTCGGAAACTGGGTGAGCACGTGGGCCAAAGAAAACGGCTACGATCTCTATACGGACGGCCTTATCATCTACACCACACTCGACAGCCGGCTTCAGGAACTGGCCCGGCAGGCCGTCGCCGAGCAGATGAAGGGCCTGCAGGCCGTCGTCGATTACGAGTGGAGCCGCCCCACCGGCTATCACCTCGGCAACACCATCGACGTGTATCTCCAGAAGACCGGATACGAGCCGTTCAAGTATTTCTGGGATTCGCAAAAGAGCCTCCTCGACCAGTTCATCCGCGAGACGGCGCGTTTTGCCGGCTTGCGGCGACAGGGGATGAGCGTCCGGGCCTCCCTCGACTCGCTCCGGCGGAACGAGGCCTTCATGGACTCGCTGAAGACGAACAAGTCGCGCCTGGAGGCGGGTCTGGTCAGCATCGATCCGCGCACGGGGCAGGTGAAGGCGTGGGTCGGCGGGCGCAAGCTCGAAGAGGACTGGAACGACCACGTGGCCGGAACGAAACGACAGCCCGGCTCCACGTTCAAGCCGTTCGTCTACACCGCCGCCATCCACAACGGCTGGTCGCCCTACTACACGCTGCCCGACTCTACGTTCGAATACGTGGACGCGGCGGGCAACGTGTGGAGCCCGCAGAACACCGCCGAGTCGACCGGACGGATGACGACGCTTCGCGAGGGGCTCGCCCGTTCGATGAACACCATCACCGGGCGGCTCATGCTGGAAGTCGGCCCTTCGGAGGTAGCCTTCTTCGCCCGGCGCATGGGCATCAAGAGCGCGCTCGACGAGGTGCCGGCGCTTGCCCTAGGCACCAGCGACGTGACGCTTCTGGAGATGACCTCCGCCTACTGCACGCTGGCCAACGGCGGCCTCTACAACGAGCCGTCCGTGGTCACGCGCATCGAGGACCGCAACGGCAACGTGCTCTATGAGAACGACACGGCCCCGCGCGAGGCCCTCTCCGAAGAGACCGCCTACACGATGGTCGACATGATGCGCGGCGTCATTCAGGAAGGCACCGGCGTCCGCATCCGCCATCAGTTCGGCCTGGGCGACTACGACCTCGCCGGCAAGACCGGCACCACGCAAAACAGCGCCGACGGCTGGTTCATCCTCATGCACCCCGACCTCGTCACCGGCGCGTGGGTCGGCTTCAACGACCGCCGCGTCACCTTCCGCACGGACTGGTGGGGGCAGGGCGCGCACAACGCCCTCTTCCTCGTGGGCGACTTCTTCAAGCGCGCCACCGAAGCCGGCGACCTCATCAGCGACGAGCGCTTCCCCGATCCCGAAGACTACGGCCTGCCTTCCGGCCCCGAAGACCCCCGCAAAGACCGGGGACGGGTCAGCTGGTGATCCGGCTGGGGATTTTCGGGCGTGGATCGTAGATTGCGCACCGGCCATCCGACCGCCGTCCGCTTCCTTCCCGTACCTCCCCCCATCCCGCCTTCCCCGTGAAAATCCTTCACACCGCCGACATCCACCTCGGCAGCAACGTGTACGGGCGCATCGATCCGGAGACGGGGCTGAACACGCGCCTGCTGGACTTCAAGCGGTCCTTCGACGCCATGGTCACGCGCGCGCTCGAAGAGGACGTGGACCTCTTCCTCTTCTGCGGCGACGCCTACCGCACCGCCGACCCGACGCCGACCCAGCAGCGCGCCTTCGCCGAATGCCTCCGCCCGCTCACCGACCGGGGCATCCCCATCGTGATGATCACCGGCAACCACGACCACCCCGTCTCTTTCGGCAAAGCCTCCGCGCTCGACATCTTCAGCTTCATGCGCGGCGACGTCCACGTCTTTCGCCGTCCGGGCCGGCAAACGATCTCCACGAAGAGCGGTCCCGTGCAGATCCTCGCCCTGCCGTGGCCCATCCGGAGCGTGCTCCTCTCGCGCGAGGAACACCGCAAAAAGTCACCCGCCGAGATCCGGGCTTTCATCGAGGAGAAATACGTTGAATTCCTCGACCTGATGGCCCGGGAGATCGACCCGGCGCTGCCGACCGTGCTGGCGGCGCACCTGACCGTTCAGGGCGCCGAGATGGCCGGCTCGGAACGCACCAGCCTGATCGAGCACGAGCCGAAGTTCACCGTCGGACAACTCGCCCGCCCGGGCATCGACTACGTGGCGCTCGGACACATCCACCGGCCGCAGGACCGCAACGAGGGTCACGCGCCGCCCGTCATCTATCCCGGCAGCATCGAGCGCATCTCGTTCAAGGAATGGGAGGACCGGAAAGGCTTCGTGCTCGTCGACATCGAGGGCGAGGGAGCCGGGAAGACGACCACGTACACGTTCGTCGAGACGCCCGCGCGGCGCTTCGTGAACGTATATGTGGACGCCCGCGAGGCGCCCGACCCGACGGAGGCCGTCCTCGCCGCCATCGCCGCCGAGGACGTGACGGAGGCCATCGTGCGCGTGCGGTATCACATCGAGGAGAACCAGGCCGCGCTCATGGACGCGCAGCGTATCCGCGAGGCGCTCGCCTCCGCCCACATCATCGCCGCCATCGAGCGGACCGTGGAGCCGACGGACCGGCAGCGGCGCACCGTCGTCACGCGCGATTCATCGCTCAAAGACGCCATGATCCAGTACATCGCCCAGCACGAGCAACTCGCCTCGATGAAAGACCGCCTCCTCGACGCCGCCCTCGAGCTCGAAGCCGAATACGAGGCCCGCCGCCGCACCGAGGATTAGCGTTGATCCACCGGCGCGTCTGAAGGTTGCACGTTCAAACGCCCGCCCGGCGCATCCGTCTACCACAGCCTGCAAGAAGGGCTCAGGAGACGGCTTTGCCGAGCGCAGTGTGCGACGTATTCGGACGAAAGGAACGCATGTTACGAGGCAGCGTGACCGTAAAACGGCTGCCCTCCCCGACGCGGCTTTCCACCGTGATCTCGCCCCCCATCAGCGCAACCATTCGCTGCGTGATGGCCAGACCTAACCCGTTGCCCTGATAAGACCGGGACAACCCCATGCTGGCCTGTTTGAAGGGTTCGAACAACAGAGGCAGGTTCTCCGGATCGATCCCGATACCGGTGTCCCGAACGCTCAAAAAGATCTGTGATCCCCGCGCCGTCAGCTCGACCTGCACCACACCGCTTTCCGTAAACTTGACGGCGTTGTTTACGAGATGATACACGATGGTCTCGAGACCGTAGAGGTCCATCACACCCGGAAGCGGAGCTCCCGACGTTTTCGTTAAGAGCGTGAGGCCCTTTTGCTGCGCTGCGGGCAAGTGCCGGGCGACAAGCGCCGTCACGGTTTCGTTGAGGTCAAGCAACGTCGGTTCCAGACTCAGATCGTCGGCCTCCAGGCGAGCCAGATCCAGCACGGCGGTGAGGGTATCGAACAGGCGTCGGCCGCTCTGCTCGAGCATGTCGATAAACTCGACGTGTTCCTCCGCCACCTCCTCGCGCAGGATGTCGACAATGCCGAGGATGGCGGCGATCGGCGTGCGAAACTCATGGCTCATGTTGGTGAGCAGAGTCGTCTTGAGCCGGCTGGCCTGCTCGGCCCGGTCGCGGGCGCGGGTCAGATCCCGGTTCGTACGTTGGAGTTCGGCCGTACGCGCAGCAACCTCTGCTTCGAGTTGATCACGATGGCGCGACAACTGAGCGTCGCGCCGCTGGATTTCTTCGAGCATCGTGTTGAAGCCGTCGACGAGTTGTCCCAGTTCGTCTTCGCTCTCCTTGACGGCACGGATCCCATAGTCTTGTCTCCGCGAAACGGTGCGGGTGGTTTCGAGCAGGCGCAGCGCCGGACCGGTGATGAAGCGTTGGAGCCAGAAGGAAAGCGCCAGCGCCACCAGTATCGACACCAGAAAGACGAGCGCCGCAATGCCCAGATAGTTTCTCAGGCGGCCATAGAGCGCGCTCAGGTCATACCGGAGAAAAATGGCGCCCACCCGGTTGCCGTCAAGCAGAATGGGTTGGAAACACTCGATGTTGCCGAAATGGTAGCGGTGCTCCTCTCGGGCGGGAACGGGGGGGGCTCCGGTGTCGGAGACGCCCGGACGAAGGTACCGGGCGACGGGTCGACCGTCGGCGTCGTAGAGATAGGCCGCCACGATGCGCGGCTCGGCCTGCAGGGCGGCCAGGTTGTCGCCGGCGGCTTCGGTGTCGCCGAAGAGCAGTGCGGCGCTGCTGTTGGCGCCGATGATCCGGGCCTGAATCGAAAGCTCGCGCGTCAGTGTGGCGCGGTACGTAATCAGGTCATAGGCCATGAAACCAATACAGGCCGCCAACAGAGCCGTCCCACCCACCAGAGTGATGATGAGGGTCAGCTTGCGGTTGATGGAAAGGTTGCGGAAATGCATCATCCAGGTCATTCTTCTGCAGGGTTGCAACGCGGCCATATCAGCGACCGTTTGCGCCGGGAAACCGTGTTGATCACGGCGATCCGGAGCGAGGATCATCGCTCGCGAGTGGGGGACGGATCAGGCGGAGAAACGCGGCGCGAAAAAATCGACCCCAGCTCTTTTGAGGGCGCTCGGGGTTGTTCCAGAAACGGTTCGTGGCAACCCAGATCCGGTGGGGGTTGCTCCCCCGACGACGTTCTATTAGACCGTAGATGTCGGTGTCGGGATGCCGCCCGATGGTTAAAACCAGCGTGTCTTGCAAGCCGGGATGAACCAGCATCAGCATGTCCTTCGTCTCGCGCTCCACCGTCACGTCGGTCTTGAGGTAGAGCTTGACGATCCGCCAGGCGCCCTGGGCCTCGACCGGAAGGACGAACGCCGCGACATTGAGGAGCAGGCTCCCGCATATGATGAGGATGGGCCGCGTCATCGTCTGCGCTCGAAGAAGTGCCGGATTTGCAGGGTAAACGAAAGGTCGTTGCTGCCGTTGAGCAGGGGCACATTGCGTTTGAGACCGAGCATCACCGGCCCGAGATCGTAGGAAAAACTCAGGCTCACACCGGCGTTTTGCAGCCGGGCATAGGCCCGGTCGGCCTGGTTGCCCGGGTGAAGAGGATCGCGGACGCCGTTGACGGCATAGAAGCCCGTCAGATAGGTTCCGATGCCGTTCCACCAAACTCCTGCGCCGGCAATGCCCTGAATGCGACCGAACCGGTTCACGATAACGCCCGCATAGCCTGAGCGGAAATACGGGTTGCCCCGAAGCAATCCCGCCCCGTCAAGATCGAAGACCACCAGGTTGATGCGCAGGTCGGTGTCGGTGGCGTAGAGCGGCTGGCCGTAATCGTGTCCGCGCGTGAGACCAAGGCGTCCGTAGCTCTCCAGCCGCAGGTGATCCGAAAGCAGAAAGTCGTAACCGCCGGTGAGCATCAGCCCTTGCTCGGGCTTGCTATAGAAAAAGTCCACCCCGTCGTCGACGTGTCCCCGGTCCGTGATCTGAAAGAGAAGACCAAGGGTTGCCGAACCGCGCCCGAGCGTCAAGGCGATGTTATGCCGATAGAGAGACGGCTCAAAGGCTTCCACCTTCAACGTCGATCCCGTGATGACCATGACGGAATAACGAATCGTCAGGTCGTCGATCAACTGGGCCTGCACCGGCTTCCCTGCTGAACACACGAAGAGAAACAACACCGGCAAGCACCCTCGTCGAAGCCGCGCACCCCACGCAAAAAAGATCATATCCAGCCTGATTCTAAAACGGAAAGGCGTCCCGGCCCTTCTGCGCCAACACCGGAGGTACGATGTGATGCACGGCAAAGGATCAGAAACGAACCGGAACAACCTTTTCAGAACGAATCGTCACTCCGTGTCTTTGTCATTGGGCCACAGGTGACGTTACAATTTCGTTACAATGTATCGTCTTTAAATTTTTCTTTTTAAGCGCCCGTGCGCGTGTCCCCACAATCCGCCGTCATGCGAGCGCAATGCCGGATTTTTCCGTATTCGCCTTACGTCAGGGCCTTGCCCGCCCCTCGCCGGGCGGGACATCCCCATCGTGACGATCACCATCAATCACGCCCCCGTCTCTTTCGGCAAAGCCTCCGCGCTCGACTTTTCAGCTTCGTGCGGGGCGTCGTTCCCGTCGTTTGCCGTCCGGACCGGCAAACGATCTCGACACTCCCGTGCCGACTTCCGGCGCATTCTGAACGAGGAGGGGATGCCGCACCTCTTCAGCGAAAACGCAAACGACGCATCCGTGCTAACTTCTGGCGCATTGGTGCAAAAGCGTCGATACGTTGCGGTTGGGCGTTCATCCGTTTGAACGTCAGGGCGCCGGGCCGTTTGTGCGTTCAAACGTTCGACACCGCCCACACCCGGTGGCCTTCACGGCGGGCGGCTTCGGCGGCGGCGGCGGCCCGGGCCGCGTCCTCGAAGACGCCGAAGACGGCCGCGCCCGAGCCCGAGAGCGACGCATAGCCCGCGCCCGCTGCGACGAGCCGCTCCTTCAGGCGGCGGAGGGCGGGATGGGCCGCGAAGACCGGCGCTTCGAAATCGTTGACCAGTTCGGCGCGCCACCGGGCGAGATCGTTCGAAGCGACGAGCGCGCGGAGGTCGGGCCGGGCCGTGGCGTGCGGGCGGACGAGGGCGTACGCCTCCGCCGTCGAGACGTGCACGGGGGGCGCGACGACGACGAGCGCGAAGGGCAGGCGGTACGGCGCGCCGGTGCGGGGGGCGCGGAGGGGGCTGAGGCGCTCGCCCCGCCCCGTGGCGAAGGCCGCCTCCGGACCGAGGAAAAAGGGCACGTCCGAGCCGAGGGCGGCGGCGAGGCGATGGAGATCCGCCGCCGAGGCATCGAGGTTCCACAGCGCCACGAGCAGTCGGAGCGTGGCGGCGGCGTCGCTCGACCCGCCGCCGAGACCGGCCCCGTACGGCACGCGCTTGTCGAGGTGGAGCGCTGCGCCCCGCGCGACGCCGTAGGCCTCGCGGAGCCCGAGGGCCGCTCGCATGCACAGGTTGTCCTCGTCGGTGGGGAGGGCCGGGTCCGAGCACGTGAGCGTGAGCCGCTCGGCAGAGCGGGCCGTCAGCCGATCCGCCCACCCGATGCGGAGCAGCACCGTTTCGAGGTCATGATAGCCGTCGGGGCGCTTGCGGAGCACGTGCAGGCCGAGGTTGATCTTGGCGGGCGCGGCGCGTTCGAGGAGCACTTGAAGAGCGTATGTGTTTTCGGGAGTTCCGTTGCGCGAGCAGGCGCGATGTCGTAGTTTAAAATACAAGAATGCACGTCCCGGAGCACCCTTCTCCACCGATTGCCTATACGCACGATCGTTACGAGCCGCCGACGCCGACGCCGTCCGTCATTCGACGAACTTTGAAACCGGCGTCTTTGTTCACCGTTGATCCAGCGCAGCAATCCGTCCCGCCCGTTCGCCGGGCCGCGTTTTCCCCAATCATTCTTGTGCTTTCCATGCGTTTTCCCCGCCTCGCGAAGCCGATCGGCGTTTTCTTTTTGCTCGGGGTGTTTGCTCTGAGCGTTGCCCCTCCCCTCCACGCGCAGACGCAGGGCGCGCCCTCCGCCACCGCCGACCTCGGCGGCATGAGCGTCCTTCAGCAGCTGCGCCAGCGCTTCTCCGGCAGCGGGCTTGCGGCGGGCACGCTGGCGCTCGAAGGCGCGCTCAACCCGGACGAGTACATCGTCGGGCCGGGCGACCAGTTCACCATCTCCATCGGCGGCCTCGTCCCGATCCGGGAGACGGCGCAGGTCTCGGCGGAGGGACATCTCATCCTTTCCGACGCCGGGCAGGTGGACGCGGCCGGACGCACGCTCCACGACGTACAGGCGGAAGCCGTGGCGATGCTCCGGCGGCAGTATGAGAACACTCCCATCGAGATCTCGCTGGCCCAGCCCCGCCAGTTTTACGTGCACATCTCCGGCGCCGTGCCGGAGCCGGGGCGATACCTCGTGATGCCGGTCTCGCGGGTGAGCGAGGCGCTCGAGATGGCCTATGCCGCCCGGGCGTTCGAGCTGCAATTCCTTCAGGCGACGGCCCAGATGCCGCCCAATGCCGACAAGCCGGCGCCGTTTCTCCCTTCGGCCACCTCCGAGCGTCCCCGGCTGAGCGCGCCCTACCGCCCGTCGCTGCGCAACGTCCTGCTCACGCGCCGCGACGGCACGCAGGTCTCCATCGACCTTTTCCGCTATTACACCACGGGCGACCCCGAGAGCAACCCGCTCCTGCTCGACGGCGACATCATCACGGTGCCCGTCTTCAACGAGGAGCAGGACGCCGTCGTGGTCACCGGCGAGGCGCCGTATCCGGGCACATACGCCTACCGCCCGGGCGACACGGTGCTCGACGTGCTCTTGCTCGCCACCGGCCCGAGCGTGCTCGAGCGCCTCGGCGACGTGCGCCTGATCCGACGCGGCTCCGACGGCCTCGCCCGACCGATGCTGCTCCACATCCCCGACCTGCGTGCCGACGACGCCGCCCCGATCCCCCTCGAACCCGGCGACCGCCTCGACGTGCTCAAGCCCGAACGCGCCTCCGCCGCCATCTACGGGTTCGTCCAATATCCCGGCACCTATCCCATCGAGAGCGGGAAAACCACGTTGCGCGAACTGCTCGAGATGGGCGGCGGCCTCAAGCCCGACGCCAACGTGCGCGCGGCGTACGTCGAACGGCGAGAATCCAACTACTTCAAAAGCGACGGGCGCATCAGCGACCTCGACTTCTTCGGGCGCACCTACCTCAAGACCGAGCTCCGGCGCAACCGCATCGCCGTCGACGTCGCGCAGGTCCTCGAAACCGGCGGCGAGACGTTCGTGCTTCAGAACAACGATGTCGTCGTCTTCCCCCGCGACGAGGGCACCGTCTTCGTCACGGGCAACGTGATCCTGCCCGGCTACGTCCCCTTCGAGCCGGGCCGGAAGGCGCGCCACTACATCGAGGCGGCCGGCGGCGTAGGCCCCGACACCAGAGGCATCTACGTCTTCGCAGGCGGCACGGGCGCCGTGCAGACGGGCGAAGACGTCCTCGTGCGCTCCGGCGACACCGTCTTCGTCAACCGCGAACCCGTCGCCGAGACGCCCGAGCTTCAGTCGCTCCTCGTCACCGACCGGACGTCGCGGCGGCAGACACGCCTGCTGAGTTTGCAAACCGTCATCGCCGGCGTCTCCACCATCGCAGGTCTGATCACCGCCTTTGCCGCCATCACGAGATAATCCAGCTCCATGAGTCTCCCCCCCACGAGCGATACTTTCGACGAGTTGATTCATCCGCCGGACCCGGCCCGCGAGGCGCGCGCGGAGCAAAACCTGTGGTCGACCCTCGGGACGCTCTATCGCCGCCGCCGTTTTATCGCCGGCGTGACGGGCGTCGTCGCCGTCCTTTCGGTGGTGATCTCGCTCTTGCTGCCGAACTGGTACAAAGGCTCGACCCGGCTCCTCTTGCCCGAGGGCGCCTCCGGCGGGCTGGCCTCGGCGCTCCTCGGCGACCTCTCCTCCGCCGCGCAATCCATCCTCGGCGGCGGCGGGGACTACACGCGCTACCTGGCCATCCTCAGCAGCCGCACCATGCTCGAAAGCGTGGTCGATGCGTTCGACCTCGTGCACGTCTATGAGTATGAGGACAGCGACACCCCGCGTGAAGACGCCATCGAAGCCCTCGCCGACAACGCCGAGTTTCTGATCGACGACGAGTACGAGTTCCTCTCGGTAGAGGTCTACGACAAGGACCCGCAGCGCGCCGCCGACATGGCGAACTTCTTCGTGGCCCGGCTCAACGAGATCAACGGAAAGCTTTCCTCGGAGACGGCGGGCAACTTCCGGCGGTACGTGCAGCAACGTTATCTGGAGTCCGAGCAGGCGCGGGCGGCCCTCCTCGATTCACTTCAGGCTTTTCAGGAGCACTACGGCGTCTTCGATCTCGAAGCGCAGACGACCGCCTATTTCGAGCAGGTCGCCCAGCTTCGCGTGAATGCCCTTCAGTTGGAGATCCAGTATGAGGCCCTGCGCTCGACCCTCGGGCCGCAGAACCCGCAGGTCCGGAACCTCCGCGCGCTCGTCGAGGCCGCCGAGCGGAAATACCAGCAGGCGCTCGACGGCCGGGAGCGCGTCCTGCCCATCGCGCAGGACGAGGTGCCCGCCGCCGTCCGGCGATACGCCGAGCTGACGCTGGAGCGCACCATCCAGGAACGCACGCTCGAACTCATCGCGCCGATGCTGGAGCAGGCCCGCTTCGAGGAGGAGCGCGACAAGGAGGCCGTGCAGGTGCTCGACCCCGCCGTGCCGCCGGTGGAGAAAGACAAACCGAAGCGTTCGATCATCTGCATCGCGGCCACGCTGTCGGCCTTCCTGCTCGCCGTGATCTTCGTCCTGACCTATGAGTGGTGGCAACGGAACCACGCCGTCTTCGCCCGCCGCCTGCACGAAGCCGCCGCCGACGGTGACGCCGCCGCCCACGGCGCCCCCTCCGCATGAAGACGCTCGCGCTGACACCGGAGACACTCGGCGCGTGGGGCCGCACGCTCATCCGGGCCGGTTTCGGCTTCGGACTCCTGATCCTGGCGTTCCTGACCTGGGCCGCCCCGGAGGCGCTGCCCTTCTTCCCGATCCTGCTCCTCGGCGGCCTGGGCGCGTGGTACCTCTTCCGGCATCCGCTGCTCAACCTGTGCGTAGTGCTGGCCTCCTTCGTGCTCATCGTAGGCTACGAGGAAGGTATCCAACCCGAAGAGGCACTCTACGGAATCTACTACCTTGCCTTTCTGGGCCACTGGTACTTCACCCGCCTCTTCCTCTACCGGGAACGGCTCGTGGAGACTGCGGAGGAAAAGGCGCTCGTGCTCTTCCTCGCACTGATGACCCTTGCCGGCGTGACGGGACTGCTCCTCTTCGGCAACAAGCCCGGCGCCATCATCAGCGAGTGGGTTTCCCTCTCCATGCTCGCCTTTTACTTTCCGGTCCGGGAAGCCTGTATCCGCTATCGCAAAGGACCGGTCCTGATCCTCGGCATCATCCTGTGGATCGCCTTCTTCGTCGCCATGCGCAACTTCATCAACTACCAGGCGATCCTGCTCTCGGCCACGCAGGTCTGGCAGGTAGAGAAGGGGCGGGTGGCCACGAACGACATCCTCCTGATGATCGGCTCCACGTTCACGCTGACGCTGATCGTCTTCGCGCGGCGATGGCGTGCGGCGCTGCTCCTGTTGCCGCTCTTCGCGCTCTTCTTCGGGGGACTGATCCTGACCCAGAGCCGGGGATACTGGATCACGTTCGCCCTGGCGGCGCTGTTCCTCTTCGCGCTGGTGAAGACGCCTCAGAAGAAGCGGATGCTGGCCATGGCCTTTCTGGGCGCCGCCCTCCTCTTCACGATCGGCTTCCTCTTCCTCCGCGAGACCATGTTTCTCGTGCTCTCCGGCCTGGTCGAGCGTCTGGCCACCCTCCAGTCGGCAACGACGAAGGACATCTCGCTGCTCAACCGGTTCCTCGAATCGGGGGCCGTGTGGGAACGGATCAAGCAAAACCCCATCCTGGGCTATGGCCTCGGCGGCTCCTTCCATTTCTTCAACATCACGACCCACCACACCACCGACGGCACGTTCGCGCACAATGGCTATGTCTACCTCTGGTTCAAATTTGGGCTCTTCGGACTGCTTACGGTGCTTTTCTTCTGGCTGAAAATGGCCTGGCGCGGCGTGCAGGCGTTCCGAAGCACCGTCACGCCCCGGCTGATGCACCTGGGCGCGCTGGCAGCCGCCGTCTGTCTGCTCGCCCTTCCGCTCGTGGCCAACACCTCCAACCCCTTCCATCAAAACGATCCGCCCTTTATCATGGCGTTGTTGATGGGATTGGCCGGAGGCGTCTACCGGCGCGTCAAGAATGATTCCGCCGCTTCCAGTCTCTGAAGGCCTCGCCATGTCTGCCCCGGATTCTCCCTCCCGGATTCGCCCCCCTGACCGGGCCGGCATCCTGCGCAACATCACATGGCTCGGTATCGGGAGCGCGGCGGTCAAGCCGCTCTGGTTCGTCTTCATCACACACTACTGCATCACCATTCTCGGCGACGACGGCTACGGCGTGATGAACTGGGCGCTCTACACGATGACCATCGCGGCGGCGTTCAGCGACCTGGGGACGACCACCTATTCCATCCGGGAGGTGGCGCGCGACCGGGCGCAGGCGTCAGCCTTTTTCTCGAACCTGCTGGCGTTCCGCCTCGGCGTCGGGCTGATCCTGCTCGGCCTCGTCGTCCTGATCGGGTTCCTGACCGCCATGCCTTCGCCGAAGCTGCCGGCGCTGGCCGCCGCCGGACTCTACACGACGGGCCTCATCACCGTGAGCTATTGCCGGACTTTCTACCGCGCCTTCGAGGTGCTCCGCTTCGAGGCCCTGTCACTCATCTTAGAGAAAGTGCTGGTGATCGGCGGCGGCATGGCGTTGCTCCTGATTTCCGGCACGCCTCAGGGCGCCCTCTTCGGCCTGGCGGGCGGGATGATGCTGGCGCTTGCGTGGAATGTCAGCTGGGTGCACCGGCGCTTTGCCCCGTTCCGTTCCGGACTGCTCTCCCTCTCCTTCCTCAAGACCAAACTCAGGGCGGCGCTACCGCTCGGCCTCTTCGGGCTGTTCGTCGTCTTCTACGTCCGCATCGGACCGGTGCTGCTCGAAGCAATGCAGGGCGAGGCCGCCGTCGGGCAGTTCAGCGCGGCCTTCCGCATCCTCGAAGCGCTCGTCATGCTCCCGGCCATCGTGTCGGCCGCCGTCCTCCCCCGCCTCTCGCGTCTTTTCAAAGAGCGCCAGACGAGGGACTTCAGGCGGCTGGTCCGGCTGAGCACCGGCGGCGCATTCCTCGCCGCGCTGGCCATCGCGGTCCCTCTCGCCGTCTTCAGCGAGCCGGTGATCCGGTTGCTGAGCGGCGGCCGTCCGGAGTTCGCGCCCTCCGCCGACCTGCTCGGCATCATGGCGTGGGCCTACCCGCTGATGAGCCTCAACGGGCTGCTCTCGGTGGTCATGATGGCGACCGACGAACAACGCTACCTGGCCGCGACGCTCGGGATCATCTCGCTCCTCAGTCTCGTCGCCAACTTCCTGTTGATCCCTCACTATGCCGCTTTCGCGCTTTGCTATGTCCTCCTCGCCTCCGAAGTCCTGATCCTCTCCGCCCTGCTCACGCGCTACTTCCGACGCCTTCGCCCGGCCTCCCCGCACTGACCCTGACCTCTCGCTCCGCATGGACCCTCACACCCCGGCCCCGGACGGCCCTCACCTGATGCTCTTCGACCTCTATGCGGGCGGGCATCACGGGCATCACATCGAACAGATGGTCAAATACTGGACCCGGCACGAGCCGCCCGGACGCCTCAGCATCGTCGTGCCCGAATCGTTTTTGGAAAAACACCCCGCCCTGCCGTCACTCGTCGAAGCCGCCCATACGGAGCACATCGCGCTGATCCCGATCCGGGAGACCGTCCGCCTCGACCCGCCGGGACCTTTTCGGCTTGCCCGCAACGACCGGGAACACGGGCGTCTGCTCCGCCAATACGTCCGCACCCTCCGCCCGGATCATTGCCTGCTGATGTACTTCGATCACGTACAGCTTTCCCTCGCCCTCGACCTTCGTTTCGATTTCCCGGTGCGCTTCTCCGGGATCTATTTTCGCCCCACGTTTCACTATCACACCCTCGGCGGCGCGTCTCCCGATCTGAAAGAGAAGGTGCGGGGCTTTCGCAAAAAGGTGATGCTCACCGCCGCGCTTCGGAATCCTCATTTCCTGAACCTGTTTTGCTTCGACCCCTTCGTCGTCCCGCACGTCCGGAAGTTCGCCCCGAAGGCGCGTGCGGTGGCGCTCCCGGACGGCATCGAGCGCACGGCGCCGGCCCGCGCGCCGGAGACGGTGCGGGCCGCACTGGGGGTGGAGCCGGGACGTAAAACGGCACTCATGTTCGGCGTGTTGGACGAGCGGAAAGGCGTCCTCGCCCTCCTCGACGCCCTCGCGCACGTCCCCGAAACCGCCGCCGCGCGCATGTGCATCGTGCTGGCCGGCGCCGTGGCCGAAAGCGAGGCCGCACAGGTCTACGCGGCGATCAGACACCTCCGAGAGACGACGTGTCTTCAGCTCATCCTCCGGGATGCGTTCGTGCCGGAAGCGGAGATCCAGGACCTCTTCCGGGCCGCGGATCTGGCCCTGTTGCCCTACGTTCGGCATGTCGGATCGAGCGGCGTCCTCGTCCGCGCCGCCGCCGAAGGGGTCCCGGTGGTCGGAAGTGCTTACGGCGTGCTGGGGGAACACATCCGCCGCCGTCGCCTCGGCCTGACCGTCGACACCACGAACCCGAAGGCGCTGGCCGAAGCGCTCGTCCTCGCCCTCACCCGGCCCGACGCCCTGTCCTTCGACGAGGAAGAAGCCGAGCGCTTCGCCCGGGAAAACACGATCGAGCGGTTCCTCGAAACCTTACTGGGTCATATGGACGTACCCACCGCGCCCCGTACCGCCGACCGCGACTCCAGGAATGAATCCGGCACGACGCTCCTCCCTTAAGTTTTCCCGACAGGCTCCGTAACTCCGACGCACGCGATGGCTAATCCCTCCTCCGGACTGAACACGATGGTCTATCACTGGCGACGGAACCGCTGGCTGTTTGATCCGCGCCGTTTCTTCAGCCGGTACGAACACATTCCGATCCGGCGGCCGATCTTCTTCGTCGGCAATCAGGGGGGCGGTCTCACCCTGATCTCGCGCATGATCCGGCGACACCCGGACGTGCTTTCGATCTCCGGGGACCACCGGTACTGGTCGGGCGCCGACGAGATGCAACGGGTGATGGAGTTGCGGCTCTCCCCCAACCTGAAGATGGCCCGGTACGCCTACTGGGGCGAGCCGAGCCACGAGCGCCTGACCCGCCCGCGCAGTTGGTCATACGCCACCGACGACTTGCTCGAGGGCTACCGGCGGACGGAGGCGGACTACAACGAACGGGACGCGCGGAAGCTGCGGTTCCTCATCCGGGAGGCGCTCCACAAATACGGCGGGGGCGACCCGGACAAGCGGTTCACAGACAAGAGCCAGGTCTTCACCGTGAAGATGCGGTTCATCCAGGCACTGCTGGGCGACGCGGAGCCGTATTTCGTCCTGATCACGCGCAACCCTTATGCGGCCTGTTACCGGGCGGCGCTGGGCAAAGCCATCGACATGAAGCGATACGCCGCCACGATGAGCCTCGACGAGCGCGTCGCGTACTGCGCCGAGCACTGGGCCAACGCCATCGGCTGCGCCCTCGAAGACGGCCCACACGTGAGCCACTTCAAAGTGATGCGTTTCGAGGATTTCCTCCAAAGCCCCGAGCCGTCGCTCCGAGACCTGTGCGACTTCCTCGACCTCACTTTCGACGAGGACATGCTCCCCCGGCCGCATCACGTGATCCCGCTCGGCAGCCGCTTCCGAGATCGGTGGCACCCGCTGAAGCCGGACGTCAACGAGCGCTATTTGCGAAAAATTTCGCCCCGCCACGTGGAGATGATCGCCGAGCGTTGCGAGCCGCTGGCTGGACGACTGGGCTATGAACCCGTGGCGAGCAACGCCGCAATGTCCCCGAACGCCTGATGCCCTCACCCGAGTTCGATCCCGCCGCGCCCTGCCTGATCCTGGCCCCTCATCTGGTGTATCCGCCCCGCACCGGCGCGAATATCCTCGTCGACCGAACCGCGTGCGCCCTCTCGGCTTTTGTGCCCTATGTGGACGTCCTGGCCTCCGACCGGATCGTGCGCTATCAGGAGGGTCGAGAGGTCGCACGTCGGTCGTTCGAGAACCAGATGCGTTCGAAACGGGCGGCGGCGTTGCAGGTGCTCGCGCGGCGGAGTCATTTTTACCTCGAGAAGTTCACGACGCCCGCCTTCCGCCGGGAAGCTCTCACCCATCTGCGCGATCCGGCCTATCGGACGGTGTTTTGCAGCTACATCACCACGGCGCAGCTCGTCGCGGAGACACCGGACCTGCCCGCCGATCGCGGCCACCTGATTTTCACGCACAACGACGAGTTCAAGTGGTTTCAGGACCTGCGCCGGACGACCGACAACCCGCTCGGAAAACTGGCCGCCTATTTTTCGGAACGATGGCTCCATGGCTTCTTTCGGCGACATGCGCAGGACTTCACTTTCCTCCACGTTACGGAGGAGGACCGTGACGGATTTGGGCGCTATTATCCCGACCACCCGTCTCTGATCGTGCCCATCGGCGTCGAACTTCCTCCGGCTCCGCCGCCGCCGCTCCCTCCGAACGCGGAGCGCCTGCGCCTGATCTTCGTGGGCTCGCTGGGCGTCAGAATGAACCGGGATGCCCTCACCCACTTTGCCCGGCGGTATCTGCCGCCGCTCCGCGCCCGCTTCGGAGACGCCCTCGAAGTGATCGTGGCCGGCAGCACCCCCTCCCCGGCGGTCCGGACGCTTTGCCGGGAACACGGCTGGCAACTACACCCGGACGTCTCGGACGACGAATTGCGGCATCTCTATCAGCAGGCAATGTTCGCCATCCTCCCGTTCCCGTATGCCACCGGCGCCAAGCTCAAGCTCCTCGGCGCACTGACCCACGGCGTGCCTTTCCTGGCCACGGAAGAGGTCCGACCCCAGGCGGAAGCCTGCATCTATCCCAGCCTCATCCATAACGACCCGCAGGCCTGGATCGAGCGCATCGAGGCCATCCGCCATGACGGGCTTTCCGCCGCCCACCGCGACGCTCTTTTTGCCGTAGCCCGCGCCCATTCGTGGGAGGCTTCCGTGCGCCATATGGTTCGGGCGCTCAACCAGCTCCCAACTTTTATAGCCCGCAAATCTCTGAGTTGACCTCTCTTACCGGCGACATGAAAACGTACGACTCCCTGCGAAAAACATGGAAAGAGGCTCTCAAAGAAACGCTCTGGCTTCTCAACCACCATCGCCCGGGACCCCAAAAAAACATCTGCCTCCTCGCGCACCGTCGTGGAGGAAGCAGCTGGCTCATGGACGTTTTGTCCGTCAACAAGGGTCTCAAATACATCAATCAACCCTTCTCGCTCTTCTCAGCGTCTTCGGCTCAGATCGCCTACCTGCCCATCCCGGAGCAAAGCCAGTTCATGTACCTCAATGACGAATTGGAACGGCAAGTCAAACGCTACCTGGACCTGCTCTTTACGGGCGCTCTGCAAGTGAACGCTCCCTGGGAGTTCTGGCGTCCGGCCTTCGACTTCGTTTCAGACCGGCTCCTCCTGAAGATCACCGATGCCAAAGGCCTGATCGACTGGTTCGACACCCACTATGACGTGCATATCGTTTACCTGACGCGCCATCCCATCCCGACAGCGCGCTCCATTATTCGAAACCAGTGGTCTCCGACGACATCGGCCTATCTGCGCAACGAGACCTTCGTCGCTCGCCACCTGGACGAAAGACAATACTCCTTCTGCAGGGACCTCGAGAAAAAGGGAACCTTGCTCCAGCGACATGTTCTGAACTGGACACTGGAAAACCGGATTCCGCTCCAGTTGCTCCCGCAACGCCCCCGCTGGCTTCATCTCAGTTATGAGGAAGTGATCCTCCTGCCCGAACACGTCCTCCCGACATTGGCCCGGAATCTGGAGTTGACGGATCTTGACCGAATGAAGAAAGTCGTTCGCCGCCCCTCTCGTTCAACGAAAAAACCGGCTTCGGCATATACCTCGACGACGTCTCCTCTCGAACAACTTCGATCCTGGCAAAACGAGCTCTCGCGTGACGAACAACGTTCCCTCTTCGAGATCATGGACACGCTGGAAGTGTCGCTCTACCGACCGGACCACCCGTTACCGACGCGGTGGGGGGTGATTGATGAGGCCCAACTGACGGCACACTACCCCGGCATCACGGCCTTCCTTCCCTGAGCCATAAAATTTGCTCACCACACCGAATCGAAAAAACAAGGGAACGCTTCCCCGATCATGCGCATCCTCGTCCACGACTATGCCGGGCACCCGTTTCAGGTGCAACTCAGCCGGGCGCTCGCCCGTCGGGGGCACACCGTCCTTCACGCGTATTGCGGTTCTCTCCCGAACACTGCCCACGGCGCCATGCGCCGCCTCCCCGGCGATCCCGCCACGTTCGAGATCACCGGCGTGCGCCTGCGCGAGCCGCTCGACAAATACGCGTACGTCAAACGGTGGCGGCAGGAAAACGAGTACGGCCGCCGCATCGTCGCGGTGACCGAGCGCTTCCGGCCCGACGTCGTGCTCTCAGGAAATACGCCGCTCGACGCCCAGCGTCGCCTGCTCGATGCCTGCCGGGCGCGCGACATCCGGTTCGTCTTCTGGCTTCAGGATCTCCTCGGCGTGGCCACGCATCGCCTGCTCCGGAAGAAGGTC
This sequence comes from Rhodocaloribacter sp., assembly GCF_056451265.1. Lineage (NCBI taxonomy): Bacteria > Pseudomonadati > Rhodothermota > Rhodothermia > Rhodothermales > Rhodothermaceae > Rhodocaloribacter > Rhodocaloribacter sp. Next base: position 25,021 of record NZ_JBWOPL010000018.1, read on the forward strand.
CCGGTCGCCGGCGAGGTCGTCGGGCGTTTCTACGTCCGGCGCGAGCGGGCGCTGCTCCGGCGAAGCGACGCCGTGGTGATGATCACCGGAGACTTCCGCCCGATCCTTCGCCGGGCGGGACTGCCGGACGAGCGGCTCCACGTCATCGAAAACTGGGCTCCCCTCGACGAGATGCCTCTCCGCGCGCGGGACAACGAATGGGCGCGCGCGCACGACCTCGCCGGGAGGCGCGTCCTCCTCTATTCGGGCAACCTCGGTATGAAGCACAACCCGGAGCTTCTCGTCCGCCTGGCCCACCGCTTCCGCGACGAACCCGACGTGCGCCTCGTGGTCGTCTCCGAAGGCCTCGGGGCCGAATGGCTGCGCGAGCGGAAGGCGGAACGCGGACTCGACAACCTCCGCATCCTTGGCTTCCAGCCCTTCGAACGATTCCCCGACGTGCTTGCCTCGGCGGACGTGCTCGTGGCGCTCCTCGAACCGGACGCGGGCGTCTTTTCCGTCCCTTCGAAGGTGCTCTCGTATCTGTGCGCGGCGCGGCCCGTGCTCCTGGCCGTCCCCCCCGAGAACCTCGCCGCCCGCATCGTGACGGGGCACGAGGCCGGGTTCGTCACACCGCCGGACGATGCCGGGGGCTTCGTGGCGGCGGCCGAGAGGCTCCTCGCCGACGCCGCGCTCCGCGAGACCCTCGGGCGCAACGCCCGCGCCTACGCCGAGCGCACCTTCGCCATCGAACGCATCGCCGACGCCTTCGAGCGCGTGCTCCGGGGGTAGTTCCCGCCCCTCTTCGCACACCTGCGCCCCTTTTCTCCGCCCGTTCCCAAACGCACCGCGAGCCGACGTCCCTTATCGGTGAGGCCGCCCGTGATGAAACCCCCTGCCTTCACGCTCACCCGCCCACCGGATTCATCACCCTCAGGCCATGTCTCGCTGGACCCTCATCGACGCACCGACCTCGCCCGAGCCACGCGGCGTGCACGGCTATGACGTGACGGACGCCCTCGGCCTTCCGGTCGGCGTCGTTTCGGGCACGGTCTTCGCCCCCGACGGCGCGCCCGCTTTCCTGAAGATCACCGTGCGGGAACGGCCGAGCGCCCGCGACTTCCTCGTGCCCCTCGGCCTTGTCGGCCACCTCGACGACCGCGCCCGGCGGCTTCGGCTGCGCCTGATCACGAAGACGACGCTCGTGCGGGAGTGCGTGCCGATCGAAGGCACGCTGCCCGGAAGGCACGTGCTCGAAGCGCTCCTGGCGTATTTCCCCGCGCCCCTCCCGCGGGTCGTCGCGCGTGTGGCAACCTCGGAGCCGGGAACGAAAACGGCCGGCGGCGCCCGCATCGCGCCTCCGCGCCCGCCCGTCGCCCGTCCCCGCTGGGTTCGGCTCGAACGTCTCACCCCGCCCGTCTGGAAGCCGCTCAGCCTGCTCTCCGAGGACGCGCGCGCCTGAGCCGCCCCGGCGCTGCGCCCCGTCTGTAACCATCGTTCGCCGGGATGCGTACTTCCTTCGAGCGAGGCCGCGGCCCGTTCATCCGCTCGACATCCCCCCCCAACTCTCGAACGACTATGGCCAGGACAGCCCGTGTTCTATGCGTTTTCGGATGGATGATGCTCGCGCTCGGGCATCCGCTCCTCGCCCAGGAATCCGCTCCCGCGACGGCGGACCGATATGCCTCCGAGCGCACCCTCGTCGTCTCGGCCCTCCAGACGGTCATGGCCGTCATCCACGAGATCACGATGAACCAGACCGGCGACCTCGGCGAGCGGCTTCGCCGTATGAGCGATCGCCTGACGACGGCCACCGCCCCGCTCGGCCTCGCGCCCGACAGGGCCGCGACGCCTTCCCTCGACGGCGACGACCTGAGACGCCTCGCCGCCTTGCTCGAAGATCTCCACACCCGGGTCCGAGACCTCCGCCGAGACCTCGAAGACGAAGAGGAATACCCCCTCGCCGACCGGCTCGCACGCATCGAGCGCAGCCTTCGGGAGGCTGTCCGCACGGTGCGCCGTCTGGCCGAAGCGCACCGTGCGGACGGCGACCGCTTCACCCTGAGCGAGCGCCGCGCCCGAGATGCGCGCCGTGACGACCGGGCGCGCCGGAGGACCCGCCGCCGAAGCCACGACGAGCCCCGCGCCCGCTTCGGCAGGGAAGACGACTACGCCGTCGCCTACCGGCATCGGCACGACCGGGACACCCCGTACGCCTTCGTGGGCGAGATCTGGAGCCGGTGGCCCTATCCCGAGAACGGCGTCTACCGCCCCATCCCCGCCGTCCGGTACAACCGCGTCGAAGGGCTGGTCCTCGGCCTCGGGCGGGGGCCGCTGGCGTGGGACAGCTATGAGCGCGGCAAAATTATCGGGCAGATCGGTTATGCCTTCGATCTCGACCGGGCGCGCTATGAGATCGGCGCGGAGGCGCGCTTCGGCCCGCGCTACGGCGACGACCGGTTCGACGTCAAGGTCGGCGGCGCGTACCGGCGGCAGACCGCCACTCAAGACCTGTGGAAGGCTTCGTGGAGCGAAAACACGGCCGCCGCCTTCTTCTTCAACCAGGACTTCTTCGACTACTTCGAGACGGAGGGCTGGACGCTCTACGCCGTCGCCCACCTGACGCCCTTTGCACAGTTCAGCGCCGGGTTTCGGCAGGACGCCTATCGCAGTCTCGACAAACGCACCTCATGGTCGCTCTTCGGCAGGGACGGCTTCCGCGCGAACCCGTCCGTCCGGGAGGGCGACATGAACTCGTTCGTCTTCGCCTTCGAGGGCGGGCGCATCCACGACCTCGACAAACGCCCGAGCGGCGCGGCCTTCCGACTCGAAGCCGAGATCGGCGAGGGCCTCGGCGGCGACTTCTCGTTCAACCGGTACACCGGCGACGTGCGCGCCTACGTGCCCGCCGGCGGCCTCGGCCTGAACGTGCGCCTGCGCGGCGGCCTCACCACCGGCGACGCCCCGGTCCAGAAGACGTTCACCCTCGGCGGCGTCGGCTCGATGCGGGCCTATCCGCAAAACGTCTTCCCCGGCACGCGCATGCTCCTGGCCAACCTCGAGCTGGCCTTCTACGAAGGCACCCCCCTCAACGAAATCCTGTGGGACGACCTCCAGCTCTTCGGCCTCTTCGACGCCGGATGGGTCAATGACCGGGGAACCGATGCGTTCGCCCTCGACGACGTCGTTCCGGCGGCGGGCTTCGGGATCGGCCTCCACGACCGGCGCCTGCGCCTGGAGCTCTCCTGGCCCCTCCGCGACCTCGGCTTCGGAAGCAGGCCGACGCTCCGGCTCCGCCTCAACCCGACGTTTTAGCGCCGATCCGCCCCGGCCGGACACGAGAAAGCCGCGCCGTTCGGTTTCGGCGCGGCTTTCTTCGAGACATCCGGGAGCGACGTGCGGTCACTCGATGTTGCCCATGAGCTTGCGCACCGGCGGCGCGGCGAGGAGCGCCACGATGCCGGCCGCGCCCACGAAGAGCGCCACGTTCCAGAAGAGCGCATCCGGCGGCAACGCCTCCAGTTGACCCGCCATCAGTCCGGCGAACAGGTTCCCGAGCGCCGCTGCGATGAACCACACGCCCATCATCTGACCGACGCGTCCGTGCGGCGCCAGCTTCGTGATCGACGAGAGACCGATGGGACTCAGGCACAGTTCACCGCACGTGTGCAGAAAGTACGTCACGATGAGCCAGGCGGGCGAGACCGGGTGTTCCGGCGTCGCCTGCGCCGCGCCCCACGAGATCACGAAAAAGCCGGCGGCCAGCCCCAGCAGCCCCAGCGCAAACTTCACGGGGATCGACGGGTTCGCGTTGCGCCGCGCCAGCCATACCCAGAGGCTGCCGAAAACCGGGGCGAGCAGGATGATGAAGATCGGGTTGATCGACTGTAGGAAGCTGGCCGGGGCCTCCCACCCGAAGATCACACGGTCGGTGAGTTCCTTGGCGAACAGGTTGAGCGAAGAGCCTGCCTGCTCGAATCCGCTCCAGAAGACCGCCGCGAGGATGAAGAGCCAGAAGATCACGACCAGCCGTTTCTTCTCCAGCTTCGTGTGATGCGTGAAGAAAATCAGATAGGCGAAATACAACACCGCCAGGATGACCACCACCACGCCGAGACTGCCCGCGATCTGTTGGATCGTCAGCGGGATGATCCCCTGCGCCACCATCCAGCCGAAGATGACGGCGAGCCCCACCAGCGCCGCAAAGCCCGTGAAGAACCGACGCGTCTTGCGGGCGACCACGTCGGGGCCGTCCTCGGTATCCAGGTAACCCGCCTCTCCGAGGTACTTGTCGCCCATTTTGTACTGAATCAGGCCGAGAAGCATTCCGAAGCCCGCCGCCGAGAAGCCCATGTGCCAGTTAACCTTCTCTCCCAGAAAACCACAGATGAGCGGCCCAATGAACGCGCCGAGGTTGATGCCCATGTAAAAGATAGAGAAGCCGGCGTCGCGCCGCGCCCCGCCCTCGGGATAGATGTCCCCGACGATGGTGGACACATTCGGCTTCAGCAGCCCCGTGCCGAACACGATGAAAATGAGGCCGAGGAAAAACGTCGGCTGATCCGGGAGGCCGACCAGTGGAGCCGCCATCGTAAAATGGCCGAGCGCGATGATGATGCCGCCCACGAGAACGGTTTTGCGCTGCCCCCAGAGGTTGTCCGCCACCCACCCGCCGGGCAGCGAAAGCACGTAGACGAAGAACGTGTAGAGCCCGTAGATCGCCGTGGCCGTGCCCGTAGAGAAACCCAGGCCGGGGTTGGCTTCGATGGCCGCCGCCGTCATGAACAGGACGAGCAACGCGCGCATCCCGTAATAGCTGAAACGCTCCCACATCTCGGTGAAGAAGAGCGTAGCCAGTCCGCGCGGGTGACCGAAAAAGGTCTTCCCCTGCGCCCCCGCCTGACCGAAATCAACGTTTGCCATGATCTCTTGGTTTGGTTTCTGTTGAAGGTGGAACCGCCGGCCCCGGACCGATACTTCCTCGGGTTCGAGCGCGGTGGATAATACGATTTCCGGGGCAGAAAAGCCCGAGATCGGCGTCTAAACCAATTTTTCAGGATTGCCCCCCCATCATCGTCGCCTTTGGCGCGTATATTTACGGGTATACCGTGAGGGCCGAAAGGCCCTTTTTTTTCAGCATCCCGAGCCCGTCGCGCCTGGCGGGCCGCTCTTCGCCGAACCTCTCCTATGTCCCTACACCCGCGCTCTCACGCCACCGTCAACCAGGACACCCACGGCCGCCGCACCCATACCTGCGGCGCGCTCCGGCCCGAGCACGTCGGGCGCGAGGTCGTCCTCAAAGGCTGGGTGGACACCCGCCGCGACCTCGGCGGCGTCATCTTCATCGACCTGCGCGACCGCTACGGGCTGACGCAGATCGTCTTCTCCCCGCAGGACGACCCCGAAGCCCACGAGCTCGGCAACACGCTCCGGAACGAGTTCGTCATCTCCGTCCGGGGCATCGTTGCGCCGCGCTCGGAGGAGACCGTCAACCCGAAGCTCCCGACGGGCCAGGTGGAGGTGCGCGTGCATGAACTCATCATCCTCAACCCCGCCGAGCCGACGCCCTTCCCCGTCTCGGCGCACGAAGAGAAACGCCGGCGCACCAACGAAGACCTGCGCTTGCGGTACCGCTACCTCGACCTCCGGCGGCCCGAGTTGCAACACAACCTGATGCTCCGGCACCGCCTCTATCAGGCCACCCGCCGCTTCTTCGACCGGCATGCCTTCGTCGAGGTGGAGACGCCCGTGCTCATGAAATCGACGCCGGAGGGCGCGCGCGACTACCTCGTGCCCAGCCGCCTCTATCCCGGCAAATTCTTCGCCCTCCCGCAGTCGCCCCAGACGTACAAACAGATCCTCATGGTGGCCGGCTTCGATCGCTATTTCCAGATCGTCAAATGCTTCCGTGACGAAGACCTCCGCGCCGACCGCCAGCCCGAGTTCACACAGATCGACGTCGAGGTCACCTTCGCCACCGAAGAGATGATCTTCGAGTTGATCGAGGGGTTGATGAAAGACATCTGGCAGGCGACGCGCGGCATCGAGATCAACACGCCTTTCCCGCGGATGACCTACGACGAGGCCATCCGCACGTATGGCTCCGACAAGCCCGACACGCGCTTCGGCCTCAAGATCCACGACCTCAGCGCCGTGTTCGAAGGCTCCGGCTTCCGCGTCTTCGACGACGTGCTCGCCCGCGAGGGCCGCATCGTCGCGCTCCGCGTGCCCGGCTACGGCGACAAGGGCCGCGGCTACATGGACCGGCTCGACAAGGACGTCGTGCGCAAACGCATCGGCGCGGGCGGGCTGATCTATTTCCGCCTGCCCTCCGAGCCTGCCCCGGGGGCGCCCGTGCTCTCGTCGGTGAAGGAGCACGTCTTGCCGTCGGCGTACGTCGAGGCCGCCGTCGAGGCCGTCGGCGCACTGCCGGGCGACCTCGTGCTCGTGCTCGCCGGCCCCGAACCGAAGGTCTTCGAACAGATGGGCACGCTCCGCCTCCATATGGCGCGCGACCTCGACCTGATCCCCGAGGGCAACGACGGACCGTGGCACTTCCTCTGGGTGACGGACTTCCCCCTGCTCGAATGGGACGAGGACGAGCAACGCTACGTGGCCCGGCACCATCCCTTCACCGCGCCCCGCCCCGAAGACCTCGACGCCATGTTCGACGACCCCGGCGCGACGAAGGCCCGGGCGTACGACCTCGTGCTGAACGGCTTCGAGATCGGCGGCGGCTCGATCCGCATCCACAGCCGAGAAGTGCAAAGCCAGATGTTCCGGCTCCTCGGCATCGACGAAGCGGAGGCCCAGCGACGGTTCGGCTTCCTCCTCGACGCCTTCCGCTACGGCGCGCCGCCCCACGGCGGCATCGCCCTGGGCGTCGACCGCATCGCCATGATCCTTGCCGGCGGCGCCTCACTGCGCGAGGTGATCGCGTTCCCCAAAACCCAGAGCGCCCAGGAACTCATGGTGCAGTCGCCCGACACCGTGGACCCGCACCAGCTCGAAGAACTGCACATCCGCGTGGTGATGCCCGAGGAAAAATAACGGGGCGGGTTTCCGAGCGGCATCTCCCCTCCGGACAATCTTGCCGAGGGGAAAAGCCTTTTTCGGATCGCTCGGAAGGGGCCTTTTCCGCCACATTTTCGCCGCGCCGCGCATTAAGCATCTCTCGGAATCAACGATACCAGAGGGGAGTCGTACCACTCTCCTCCCATCGTTGTGGCCCTGAGACGCGCACAAAGAAGTCTCGCAGGAGCTTTCCTGATGCTCCTCGCCGTTTTTCCGGCGCATCCGCTCTTCGCCCAGCGGGCGCGCCGCGACGTGCCCGTGCCCATCGCCGAGGCCCGGCGAGACGCCGACGGCGACTTCGTCCCGGACCGCCTCGGGGACACGCTCACCGTGGCCGGGTACGCCACCGTCGGCTCCGGCGTGCTGCATACGGACCGCCTCCAGCTTTTCCTTCAGGACGACACGGGCGGCATCGGCGTGATCGACGACACGATCCCGCATCCCGTAGCGGAAGGCGACAGCCTCATCGTCACCGGCATCGTGGCGCAACGGGCGGGGCTGACGCACCTGCGGCCGCTGTATTACAGCACCCGTCGCGCCCGGGGCCCGACCCCGTCGCCGTTGGAGCTGCCCCTCGCACAGGTCCGCGACGAGCGCTACGAGGGCAGGCTCGTCTCCGTGACGGGCCGCGTGCTCCTCAAGGACCGCGCCTCGAACGGCGGACAGTACCTGACCCTCATGGACCCCGAGGACAACGACGCGCGCCTTCAGGTCTATGCCGAACGCCAGCGAAGCAACGACATCGACCTTTTGCACGCCACGGTGGGCGACCGCTACCGCGTCACCGGCATCGTGTCACAGTTCGACCGGGAGGAACCGCTCGACGCAGGGTATCAACTCTTCGTCCGCTCCCAGAGCGACCTCGTGCGCTCCGGCCTCCCGAACCGGCTCTTTCGGCAGATGACCTATGCGGCCCTGCTCCTGCTCATCCTCGCGCTCGCCGGCGTGATCCGTATGCGCGGGCAGGTGCTCCGGCGCACCCGGCAGCTCACCGAGACGGACCGACGCTTCCGTTCCATCTATGAGGGCGTGCTCGACATCATCCTCGTCGCCGACGCCGAGCGCCTCATCCTCGCCGCCAACCCCGAAGCCTGCCGCGTGCTCGGCTATCCCGAAGCCGTCCTTCGAACCCTCCACCTCCACGACCTCTCCGACGACATCCGGTGGGACGACGTCCTCCACCACACCTCGGACGCCGAACCGCCCGTCTTCGAAGCCTGCCTGCGCACCCGCACCGGTCAGGACGTGTTCGTCGGCGTGCGCGCCAACCGCATCGAGATCACCGGGCAGGAGCAGTGGCTGCTCGTCATGCACGACATCACGCAACGCAAAGCATACGAGGCCCAGCTCATCGCCGCCAAGGAACGCGCCGAAGAGATGACCCGCCTGAAGTCGTCTTTCCTCGCGAACATGAGCCACGAGGTGCGCACCCCGATGAACGGCGTCATCGGCATGACCTCTCTCCTCGAACAATCGCACCTCGACCCCGAACAGCGGGAATACGTAACCATCATCCGCCGAAGCGGCGACGCCCTGCTCAGCTTGCTCGACGACATCCTCGACTTTTCAAAGATCGAGGCGAATCAGTTGACGCTCGAAAAGCAGCCCTTCTCGGTCCGGGCATTGCTCGAAGATGCGCTCGACGTGGTGGCGTTTCGAGCCTCCGGGAAAGGGCTGGCGCTGGCGTACATCCTCGAACCCGAAACGCCCGCCTCCGTCATCGGCGACGTGACGCGCCTGCGGCAAATCCTGGTGAACCTGCTCTCGAACGCCGTGAAGTTCACCGAGACGGGCGAGGTGATCGTGCGCGCGGCGCTGGAGCGTCGCACGGCGGGGCGGTGCGTGCTCAGCTTCTCGGTTCGGGATACGGGCATCGGCATCCCCGAGCCGCATCTGGAACGGCTCTTCGAGTCGTTCACGCAACTCGATGCCTCGACGACGCGGAAGTATGGAGGAACGGGGCTCGGTCTCGCCATCAGCCAGCGGTTGTGCCTCCTCATGGGCGGCGCGATGCGGGTGGAAAGCACCGTAGGCGCAGGCTCGACGTTCACCTTCACCATCGAGGCGACAGAGGCCGAGACGAGCGCGGGCGAAGCCCCGGACCCCGACCTTGCCGGTCGGCGGGTGCTGCTCGTCCAGCCGAACGACGCACTGCGGGAGAGCCTCGTCCGCCAGCTCGAAGCGCTCGGCATGCCGGTCGACGCCGTGGCCACGAGCGACGAAGCGCGCCGCCTGCTCGACGGCGACCCGGACTATGCCGCCGCCCTCATCGAGGGCGCGGTCCCCGGCGCGCGCGAGGCCTTTGCCGCCTGCTCCCCGGCCCTGCCCGTCGTGACGCTCCATCCCCTTGGCGACGCCTCCGACGAAGGCCCCCACGCGGCCCCGAAGCTTCCCCGCCCCGTCAAGCTCTCGCGCCTCCGGGAGGTGCTCAAGCATGCGCTTTCGTCCCCCTCGCCGGTCGAACTTCGCCGCATCCGGCCTCCGGACGCCGTCCCCGCCGGCGCGCTGCGCATCCTGCTTGCCGAAGACAACCCCATCAACCAGAAGGTCGCTCTCCGGATGCTCGCCCGGCTCGGTTATGAAGCCGACCTCGTCGAGACCGGCCTCGAAGTGCTTCGCGCGCTGGAGACGCGATCATACGATGTCGTCTTCTTAGACGTGCAGATGCCCGAGATGGACGGCCTCGAGGCAGCCCGGCGTATCCGCGAGCGCTACGGCGATCGCCCCGCGCCCCACCTCGTCGCGCTGACGGCGAACGCGATGAATCGCCAGCGCGAAGAATGTCTGGCCGCCGGCATGCAATATTATCTGTCCAAGCCGGTCAAGCTCGACGCCCTCCGCAACGTGCTCGACCACCTCGCGCGGCTCCACGCCCCTCCCGCAGCGCCGAGATCGCGCCACGCCGCTTCGTGAATCGGTTTCGGGACATGTGAGCGCGCCTTCCCAACGGACGGCAAAACCCCGGGGGCGCAAAGGCGTTGTCGTATATTCCAACCCTCGATCCCCCCTTTCTCCGAAGCGCAGGTTTGATGTATTTAAAGAAGAAGCAACTCGCCCTCCTCGTCCTGGCCCTGACCCTCATCCTCGCGACAAAGTTTTCCCTCTGGCCTATGCTCCGTGCCTCGCCTCCGGTCGTGCATCCGTCCGCCGAGCGCACGCTGGATCCGGACGTGGCGGCGCTCGTGGCGGCGAAGGTGGCGCGGGCCGAGAAGCACCCGCGTGAAGCCTCGGCCCACGGCGACCTCGGGCTGGTCTACGAGGCGAACCTGCTCTGGGAGGAAGCGCGGGACAGCTACGCCGAGGCGGTGCGGCTGGCGCCGGACGACCCGGGGTGGCGGCTGCACCTGGCCATCGCCACCCGGCAGGCCGGCGACTTCGAAGGCGCGCTGACGATGCTCCGGACGCTCGCCGAGCAGTATCCGGACGACGCCGCCGTACAGCAACGGCTGGGAGAAGCCTTGCTCGAACACGGCGACTTCGCTGAAGCCGAGGCGGCGTTCCGCCGGGTCATCGCGCTCTCGCCGGAGCGGCCGCACGGCTACGCCGGCCTCGGCGACGCGCTTCTTCAGCAGGACAGACCCGCCGAAGCGGCGGAGGCGCTCGAACGAGCCGTGGCGATGGCCCCCGACTACCGGGCCGCGCACTATCTCCTCGGCCAGGCCTATCAGCGCATGAACCGGCCGGAAGAGGCCGCGCGCGAACGTTCCCTCGGCGTCGATGCCGGACGCGCCTACCTCCCCGATGCGCTCACCGACCGCGTGCGCGCCTATGCCGTCAACCTCACGGCGCGGCTGCAACGGGCCGGAGAATATCTGAATGCGGGAAACCCGAAGAAAGCCGTCGATTTGCTCACGAAAGCGTACAAGACCCATCCCGAGAACGTGGACGTCATCAACAACCTCGCCGTCGCGCTTCTGCGGATGGGACGGACGGACGAAGCCCACCGGCTCCTCGAACGCGCCCGCACCCTCGACGACGCCCGCTTCTCGACGTATCTCAACCTGTCCTCGTGGGCCATGCAGGCCGGGCGCCCGGAACAGGCCCTCGCCTTCGCCGACTCGGCCCTGGCGCGCGCGCCCACGTTCCCGCAGGCGCTCTTCGCGCGGGGACAGGCGCTGGCCCGGCTCGGACGGCTGGACGAGGCGCTCGACGAGCTGGCGGAATGCCTCCGCCGCGATCCGACGAAAACCGAAGCGCACGCCCTCTCCGGCGACCTGCTCTTCCGTCTCAAACGATACGAAGAAGCCGAAACGCAGTACCGAGAAGCCCTCCGCCTCGACCCGGGCATGTTTCCCGCCGAGGTCGGCCTCGCCCGCATCGCGTGGGTGCAGGGACGCCCCGAGGAGGCTCGCGCGAGGCTCGCGCGCGCCCGGAAACTCGCCCCGGATCATCCCATCATCGCCCGGCTGAGCCGTCAGTTTCAAGAGGCGCCATGAGGCCCCGCCCGCCTTCTCGCCGCCCTCTTCGCATACGCTCGAAGCATCCGCGCTCCCTTTTCTTCATGACGATACGCCGCCCGTTCCTTCTGCCGTACGCCGGGGCGCTCCTGGCCTTGCTCACCGGATGTGCGGGCGAACCCCGCTCCGCACCCGACGGCTCCGCCGCCCCAAAAACCGAAGCGCCGTGGTTCGACGAAGTCGCCGCCGAGGCCGGGATCGACTTCACGCACATCCGCGCCCTCCACCCCCGCCTGTGGTTTCCCGAGATCATGTCGGGCGGGGGCGGGTGGATCGACTATGACGGCGACGGCGACCTCGACCTGTACCTCGTGCAGGGCGGCGAACTCGACCCCGACGCGCCCGAGCATCCCGGCAACCGCCTCTTCCGCAACGACGGCGCCGCCTTCACCGACGTGACGGACGAAGCGGGCGTGGGCGACGGAGGCTACGGCATGGGCTGCGCCGTGGGCGACTATGACGGCGACGGCGACCTCGACCTCTACGTCACGAACGTCGGACCGAACGTCCTCTACCGAAACGACGGCGACGGCACGTTCACCGACGTGACGGACCCCGCAGGCGTCGGGCATCCCGGATGGGGCACGAGCGCCGCCTTCCTCGACTATGACGACGACGGACGCCTCGACCTCTACGTCGTCAACTACGTGGACTGGTCGCCCGCACAGGAGATCGCCTGCTTTGCCGGAGGAAACGAGCGCGACTATTGCCAGCCCGCCAACTATCAGGCCCCCGCCACCGATGCGCTCTTTCACAACGAGGGCGACGGCTCCTTCGCCGACGTCACCCGCGACGCCGGCATCGCGCGCGTGCGCGGCAACGGCCTCGGCGTGACCACGGGCGACTTCGACGGCGACGGACGCCTCGACCTCTACGTCACGAACGACGGCAACCCCAACCAGCTCTGGATCAACCGGGGCAACGGAACCTTCGAGGACCGCGCCCTCGTCGCCGGAAACGCCGTCAACCGGCAGGGCATGGCCGAGGCCGGCATGGGCGTGACGGCCGTGGACATCGACCACGACGGCGACCTCGACCTGTTCATGACCCACCTCCGCGACGAGACGAACACCTTCTACCTCAACAACGGCGGCGTCTTCGAGGATGCCACCATCCGGACCGGCCTCGCCGCTCCGAGCATCAGCTATACCGGCTTCGGCGTCGGCTTCGCCGACTTCGACCTCGACGGCCTCCTCGATCTCTACGTGGCCAACGGACGCGTGGGCAAGTCCCTGGCCCCTCTCGGCGACGATCCGTTCGGAGAACCGAATCAGCTCTTCCGGGGCAGGGGCAACGGACGTTTCGAAGAGGTGAGGCCGCCGGGCGGCGCCGCCGAGACGTTCATCGAGACCAGCCGCGCCGCCGCCTTCGGCGATTATGACAACGACGGCGACGTCGACGTTGCCGTGGTGAACAACGGCGGGCGCGTGCGACTGCTCCGCAACCGGGCGGGAGACGGCGGGCGATGGGCCGCCTTCCGCGTGCTCGACGCCTCGGGCCGCGACGCCATCGGCGCCATGGTCCGCCTCACCACGGGCGGTCGCACGCAGTGGCGCGCCGTCGCAACGGCGTACAGCTATCAGGCTTCGAACGACCCACGCGTCCATTTCGGCCTGACGGGCGCAGAGCAGATCGAGGAGGCACTGGTCGTCTGGCCGGGTGGAGCGCGGGAGCGCTTCGGGCCTTTCCCGGGCGGAAAGGTGGATACGCTTCGGGAAGGACACGGCGCCCCCGCCGCACCGTGATCGCAGAAAAGCTATTTGACGAGCATCATCGGGCGCGTCTGCGCAAAGCCCGGCGCTTCCATCCGGTACACGTACATCCCGGACGGAACCGGTGCGCCGCTCGCGTCCCGACCGTCCCACGACGCCCGGTAGGCGCCCGCGGGCTTCACCCCCGAGACGAGCACGGCCACCTCGCGCCCGAGCACGTCGTACACCGCCAGACGAACCGGCCCGTCCACGCCCACCTCGTACGCGATCACCGTCTCCGGATTGAACGGGTTGGGATAGTTCTCCGCGAGACGAAATCGGCGCGGCGTCTCCGGCCCGGCATGCAGACGGCCCTCCCAGGGCCCGCCCCATGCCTCGCCGCCGGACGCAGCGGCGCCCTTGGCCGCCGCCTTCTCGAAGGCAAACGCATCGCTTTGCGAGGCGATCGGGAACGCGCCGGCCTGCGCTTTAAGCGTGTATGAGCCACCCGGTATGCTGCCGGGGACCGTCTGCGTCAGGGTCTTGCTCCACCGCCCGTTCACCGCCAGCGTCACCGGAACCGGGCCGCGCGTCACGTTCACCCCCGGCCCGCTGATCGTGATCCACACGTCGAGGACTTGCGTCGTCGCCGTATGGTTTTCGAGGGTGAGGGTATAGACGATGCTCCCTCCACCGGCGGCGATCTCGACGGGCCACACCGACGGCGTCGTCGTCACGCGCACGCCCTCTTCCACCACGCGCAGGCGCTGATCGGCGCTCACGCCCGTGAGGGTCTGCACGATGCCCGAAGGCCACCGGATCTCCAGCTCGTCCACCGTCGTGTTCGCGCCGAGGCCGAAATACGCCGCCAGGTCGTCGCCGCCGCCGAGGCTGCTTCCGCTCCGGGTCTCGCGGATCTGCTCGCGTCCGTCCGGCGTGCGGAGCGTCAGGCGCGCGCCGATGCCGTCCCGGTTGCCGGCCGTTCCTTCGAGTTCGACGATGAGCCAGTGGTTGCCCCCGTCGTAGTCATTGCGCCACAGCCGGGTGATCTCGCCGTAATTGACGACGAACAGATCCGGATCGCCGTCCTGATCGTAGTCGCCGAAGACGGGCGAGCGACCCGTCAGCGTGTCGGCCAGGCCGACGGCGTCGGAGAGGTCGGTGAACGTGCCGTCGCCGTTGTTCAGGTAAAAACGATCGGGCTGGGGCCGATATTCGTCCGTCGAGCCCGAGATCGTTCCGGCCACGAAGAAGAGGTCTTCCCATCCGTCGAGGTCGGCGTCAAGGAAGTTCGTGCCCCAGCTCACGAGGGTGTCGTCGCCGCCGGGCACCGTCGCCGCGTCGATGCCGGCGGCCAGCGTCTGATCCGTGAACACGCCGCCCTGGTTGGCGAGCAGGAGCGGCTGGCTGATGTTCGTATAGAAATAGTCGAGCCGGGCGTCGCCGTTATAATCGCCCACGGCCAGGCCCATGCCGTTGTGGCAGTGATCGGCTCCGACCTCGGCACTGACCTCCGTGAAGAGCCAGTTTTCCCCGTCGATGCCGCCGTCGTTTCGGAACAGCTTGGTGGGCCGCGTGGCAAGGCCGCCGAAGGGGCAGTCGTTGATGAGCAAGAGATCGAGGTCGCCGTCATCATCGAAGTCGGTCCATCCTCCGATGAAGGCGAAGCCGATGAGCTCTCCGATGCCGAGCAGCATGGAGACGTCGGTGAAGGAGCCGTCGCCGTTGTTGTGAAAGAGGCGATCCTGCCGGTCGAGCTGCAGCCCGTCGAGGTGGATGTGGTTGGCCACGAAGAGGTCGAGGAAGCCGTCGCCGTCGTAGTCGCCCCACGAGGCCGAGGCGCCGCGTGCGTTCAGGTGTGCGGCGTCCGGAAAAGCGGCATCGGTCACGTCGATGAAGGCGCCGCCGACGTTTTGCAGGAGCACGTCGGCGTCGGTGTTGGCGAGGTAGAGGTCGAGATCGCCGTCGTTGTCGTAATCGGCTGCGGCCGCCCCGGCGCCGTCGTGAGCGGCATCCTCTGCCCCGACGAGGGCGGCAACGTCCGTGAACCCGCCGCCGTCATTGCGAAAGAGGTGGTTGGCGCCGGTGCGCTGCGTCACGTACAGGTCGAGGTCGCCGTCGGCGTCGAAGTCGAACCAGACCGCGCCGGCGCCGATGCCGATGTCGTCGTGCTCGAGGCCGGTATGCAAGCGCTCGACCCCCGCGCTCGCCGCCACATCGGTGAACGTCGGCTGTGCCTGAACGGCCATCACCGTGAGGCCCCCCATCATGCCCAAAAGCCAGAGATGACGCTTCCCGAACATCGCAACCTCCTCGTCCTTTTCATCTATAGGGTTCGTCCATCGGATGGATGCCAGACCCCTGAGCCCCTGAGCCCCTGAAACGGCAAGGTCGAGATCTCCCGACCACCGAACCATCCATACGCTTTATCCCCGCCACACGCTTCGAAAACAAGTCCTCTCCAATTCCAATCGGAGATCCCTTTCCGAGCATTGTACGGAATAACCTACCGGCGTGGACTTCGTCTCCTGCCTGAACGGGAACGACCGGGCATGTGGATCTTGAAAAATAAGGATTGCCCGTAAGGCAAGGCCCCCGCTATATACCCTTTCACGACCTTGCAATCAAACAGGGTTGCTGATCCAATATACGCGCAGAAACAGTCTTTTCGCGGCTTCCGGCGACCGCAACCTCCTGCATCCGGGCGGCCGTCGCGTGTCTGATGGATCCGGCACAGCAAATATAAAGAGCCGTTGGAGAAGAATCCTTGCCGGAACGCTTCACAAATGTAAAAAGGGCCGGACGGCGCATTGCCGTCCGGCCCTTTCGGTCTGGTCGATCCGAAGATCGAGACGAGGTCTGTTCCCCGGCTTACTTGAGCAGCGTCAGCCGCTTCGTCGCCGTGAAGTCACCCGCCTGGATCACGTACAGGTAGATGCCCGCGCTCAGATCCGTCGCGTCGAACGTCACCTGATGACGTCCGGCGGCCTGGTAGCCCTGCACGAGCGTGGCCACTTCCTGACCGAGCACGTTGTAGACCTTCAACGTCACGTCGGCTCCTTCGGGGAGCGCGAAGGCGATCTGCGTAGTCGGGTTGAACGGGTTCGGGTAGTTCTGCTCCAGCATGAACTCATCCGGCACGCCGGCTTCCGTTCCACCCCTGGCGAAGACCTGCTCGAAGTTCGAGCCCCATTCGCTCACGATGGCGATCTCCCCGCCTTTCGCCGCCGACTTCTCCCACGTGAAGCTGTCGCTGGCGTCGGCGATGGGGAAGTTGCCCACATTGCCCGTCTGCGTGTACGTGCCTGCGGGTGCGCCGGCAGGAACGGTCTGCGTGAACGTTTTGCTGAGCGTGCCGCCGGCGGCGATGGTCTTCGTCACGGGACCGAGGGTGCGACTGATGCCGTTGCCCGTGATGGTGATCCAGATGTCGACCGTTTCCGAAACCGTTCCGGTGTTGTCGATCTGGAACGTATAGTCGAACGAGCCGCCGCCGGCGCCGATCACGATGGGCGGATTGACGGGGGTCATGGTGACCTGGAGGCCGCCGCCGCCGCCACCGGACATCACGTCGAACTCACATACGCGCGTATCCCAGTGGAAAGACTGCGTGCCGCCCGTGTTCGTGTTGAAATACTCCTGGGTATACCAGAACGTGTCGCTGCCCGGGTCGATGTTCAGGGCGCTGTAGTCACCGGCGCGCGCCGTGCCGGTCTGCACGTCGGTGCCGGCCACACAGACCTCTTCGGCGCCGTTCATGATGCCGGTGCCGCTCTGGTCGGCGGTCTGCCCGACGACGGCCACGGAGCCGAACTCGGTGTTGCTCGAACGCAGGAAGCCCAGCCCAATGTCGCCGGCGGCGTTCATGGCAATCGAACCGATCCAGCGATGCAGACCGTCGTTCGGGGCATAGGTGCCTTCCTGGTGCTCGGTCCACGTGGCGCCGCCGTCCGTGCTGCGCATCTCATACCACCGGATCCCGGCGCGCCCGCTGCCGGCATCGACCGTGTGGTTGGCCAGCATGCTCAGATGCGTGCCAAAGTCGCGAATCTGGAGCCGGTGCATCAGCCGGTCGGAGAGCGCTTCGAGATCCGAACCGGTGCCGGGCTGCGGGACGCACGCCTCTCGGGCCGCCGTGCACAGGTCACTGTCGAACGGGGTGATGGAAATACCGGCAATGCGCGAGGCTGTGGCCGCACCCGGGTTCGTCCAGTCCACATCGACCTCCCAGATATCGAACAGGTTCGCGCGGGACATGGCCGTGGCGAAGAGCGCCGGCACAAACCCCGCCGTGCCGTCGGGATCGTCGAGATCGCCGGCGACGAAGCCGAACTCCGAGGCGCCGAGGTTGAAGCCGACCATCGTGGCGGGCAGTCCCGCATACATCGCGTTCTTGTCGAGCGCGCCGATGAACGATCCCGAGAAGAAGAACGACGGCGGCGCAAACAGGTTGGCCATCAGCGTGACCGACTCCGTGGTGATTCCAAGTTTCGGATAGTCGTTGAAGCCGATGGACGTGAAGTCGAAGGCGTAGCGATGATACGTCCCGGTCGGGTCGCCCGTCGTTGAGACCGCCACACACTCGAAGAACTGCGTAAACCCTCCGTCGAAGGCGAACTGGCTGACGATCCATCGGTCGTTGGTTTCGTCATAAAGCACGACGGGGTCGCCCTGGTTGGTCGTCTCACAGAGGCCGCCGAAGCCCGCCCAGAAGTCGCTCGTAGCAAACGGCCCCTGAACGATCGCGCCGGTCTTGTCGAAGATCGTCGTGACGAGGTTGACCATCTGCACGTAGTGGTTCGGCCCCACGTCGCCGTCCGTATCCGGGGGCGCCACGCGGAAGCCTACCACCGAAGCGTTGTCGTTGTTGTCCGCGCCGGCGAAATCCGACAGCACCGAGGTCGCGCTCGTGCCCTGCGCGGTCTGCAGCGCGGCGTCCGGCCCCGTATAGACGTTCGCGACGGAGCGGCTGTCTCCGCGCGTCTTGTTCGGCACCTGGTAAATCTGATCACTGAAACGAGGGGCGCGCGCCGTCGCCATCGTGCGCAGAGGCGCGGAGGTGTCGTGCTGGACGGCGGGGATCACCCACTTCGTCTGCTGCGCCTGTACGGCATCCGTGGAAAAGATTCCTGCCAGCATCACGAGGGCCAGCATCGTATACATTCGGCTCATAAGAGTAACTTGGTATGAATGGATAAAGGGTTGACGATAATGGGAGACGCCGCGAGGAACCGCGACGTTATGACACGAGGCGAGACCGCCTGATATCCGGGCTAATAAAGGAACGAGGAACGCTTTTGCGAACCTCGAACACGTTTGTGGGAAATACCATCCTTTCACGCGACACACCGATTCCTCAACACATTCAAGAAAGGGCACGCCGACGCCCCGAGAAGCCGGAAGATCACAGAAGAAGCGCCGAAGCGAAACGTTTCGTCATCCACGCGCGCTCCTCCTCAATCACCGTGACATCCCCTGCGCGAAGGCGCATTTTCATGTGGCTGGAGATTCTTCTCGAAGACGCATTCCGAATCGGCCAATCATGCGCGTTGCAATCCTGAGATTGACCTTTACGGAAGGCCCTCCATTATATACGGCAAAAATGGAGCGATTCAGGTCAGGCGCTTCGACTAAAAATCATGGAGGCATCCGCAAGGAAGGGGTCCTCAGTGAACCCGAGGCGAGCGCTTTCGGCGCAAGACTCCTCGACGTCGTTTTCCGGGCTCGCTGACCCGGAACAGAGAAAGGGCCGGACGGCGCATTGCCATCCGGCCCTTTCGGTCTGGTCGATCCGAAGATCGAGACGAGGTCTGTTCCCCGGTTTACTTGAGCAGCGTCAGCCGCTTCGTCGCCGTGAAGTCACCCGCCTGGATCACGTACAGGTACACACCCGCGCTCAGATCCGTCGCGTCGAACATCACCTGATGACGTCCGGCGGCCTGGTAGCCCTGCACGAGCGTGGCCACTTCCTGACCGAGCACGTTGTAGACCTTCAACGTCACGTCGGCTCCTTCGGGGAGCGCGAAGGCGATCTGCGTGGTCGGGTTGAACGGGTTCGGGTAGTTCTGCTCCAGCGTGAACTCAACCGGCACGCCGGCTTCGCCCACGGCGGCCGCGAGTTTGCCCGTCTCGGCTTTGGCGGCTTTCATCGCCACGGCGCCCATGGCCGGCAACGGCGTTGCCACCGGTCCCGACAGGCCTGAGGCGTCGAACGTACCGCTCCACGTGCCCGAAGCCAGCGGCGCGCCGAAGCAATAGCTCGTCCAGTCGCCGCCGTAGGTGAGGTTGCCGGTTCTTTCACCATCGTAGGTGAACGAGTCCGAGAACGAGGTGCAACCGTCGGGCGCTTCGTTGACCGCCTCCAGCTGCGTGAACGTGCCGCCGCCACCGGCCGGATTGCGGCAGACCGCACCCGTCGAGGAGGTCACGGGGTAGATGTTCACGGCCGAACCGGTCAGTTCGACGTCCAGCGCGCCGTCGGTGTCACAGACGAGCGGGGGCTGGGTAACGCCGTCGGCGCCACCGGGACCCATCGCGCCGTCGATCTTTTCGCCGTTCCAGCACCATTCGAACGCGAAGCCATCGACCATCGTCACCTCGGTGAAGGCGTTGCAGTCCAAAAGCACTTCGCCGACCGTGATGGTGATCTGGTCGGTGCCGGTGTTGCCGTCGCTGTCCGTCGCCGAGGCCGTGATGGTATGCATACCGTCACTGAGCACGACGTCGAACATGCCGCCGCTGCCGATGGTCCCGTCGATGCTGGAGGTCCAGTCCAGGCTGGCCGTCAGGTCTCCATCTTCCGCATCGGTCGCCGTGCCCTCGAAGTGGATCAGGTCGCCCGTGGCGAAGACGGATCCGTCGGCCGGCATCGTGATGTCCACGACGGGCGTTCCGCCGCCGGCGCCTGCATCGAGCGTGAAGTTGGCGATGCGGGTGTGGAAGTCGAAGCTGCCCGTGGAGGCATAGTACTCCTGGGTGTACCAGAACGAATCATCGACCGGGTCGATGTTCATGGCGCTGTAGTCGCCCCAGCGGCTCGAGGAGGCCGTCTGCACGCCGGTGCCGGCATGGATCAGCGTCTCGGCCACGTTCATGATGCCGGTGCCGCTCTGATCCGCCGTCTGACCGGTGTAGTAGATCGAGGGCATCTGCTGGCTTGAGGACTCCGAGAAGCCCAGCGCGATGTTGCCCGCGCCGTCCATGGCGATGGAGCCCATCCAGCGGTTTTCGCCGTCAGCCGGCGCATAGGTGCCTTGCTGGTGCACGCCCCATCCGCCGCTGTCGCGCAGCTCGTACCAGCGGATGCCGGCGCGGTTGCTGCCCACGTCGACGGTGTGGTTGGCCAACAGCGTCGGCGAGCCGGTCACGTCGCGCCACTGCACCCGGTTCATCAGCGTGAACTCGAGCACGTCGAGCGTTTCTCCCGGCGAGGGCTGCGGGACGGAGAAGATCGTGTGGTCGAACGGGTCGACCGGAACCGTCGCGGCCAGCGACAGCGTGGCGCCGGCGCCGCCGTTGTCGAAGTCCGGATCGAGTTCGAAGATCTCCAGCACGTCTGCGCCGCCGGTCGTGCCGGGGGAGCCCATGAGCAGCGCGGGCGCGTCGGCCGGAGGCACGTCGTCGGCGTCGGCGGGCAGATAGCCGTCGTTGTTCGTCAGGTCGAAGCAGACCGACGTGGCCGTGGCAGCGCCGGCGAGCATGGCCTGACGATCCAGGGCGCACGCGTCGATGCCGGTGAACGAGAAGCCGCCGGCGAAGATGCGGGCCGTCATCACGTAGGAATCCGTGCCGCTGCCCGAGGTCGGCCAGATGCCGAACTTCGGATAGTCAGGCAGGTCGCTGCCAAAGTCCAACTCATACCGTGCATACGACCCCAGGGGATCGCTCGTCGTCGAGACGGCGAAGCACTGCGAGAAGGTCGAGGCGATGGCGAACTGGGTGATGAACCAGCGATCGGCGCTTTCGTCGTAAAGCACGATCGGGTCGCCGCTGTTGGTGGTCTCGCAGAGGCCGCCGAAGCCGATCCAGAAGTCACTGCCCGCAAACGGCCCCGTAAGCGAGGTGCCGTCTTTGGCAAAGATCTCGGCGACGAGGTTGATCCACTGGAAGTAGTTGTCCATACCAACGTCGCCGTTGGTGTCCGGCGGCACGATGGCGAAGCCGAGCAGCGCGGCGTTGTCCGCATCCTGCGCGCCTTCGAAGCTGACGTTGACGCCATTGGTGCCTTCCGTGCCGTAGAAGTCCTGCACGCCGCGCGTACGCTCCTGACGGCCGGCGCCGTTGCCCTTGTCGGACCGCATGAACTTGTTCGGGATGGCGTACGGCGCCACACCGCGCTGCATGTGATTGGTCTGGCCAATCATCGTACGCAGCGGAGCCGAGATGTCACCGCGCATTTGGACGACTCGTTGCGCCAGCGCAGTGGTGCTGAAAAACATGCCTGCCATACACAGACAAGCCAGCACAGTACTAAATCGTTTCATAGAAACCTCCCAGATGCTTGTTTTGAGTAAAGGGTTTTTTAAATGGGTGTAACAACGGTACGACGTCTTTCGACCCCTCGCGCCGCCGACCGATCACGTCCGCGACCTCATTCTGTGGCGAAAAAGCACGCGCGCCGGAACGCGCGACACGACGAGGTCTCCCAACTTCCAATCGCTCGATTAAGAAATCGGATGCCGTCATACATAAGCCATGAATCACTCCCTCAGGGATCCCCCCGGACCAGCGGATACCCCCACAGGGAATGCAACTGCGTATATAATATCAGCTGCCGGAGCAACCGGATATTTCTTGGATGATAGCAATCTATGGTATGATTTGACTCCGGACGCCCCGGGGACTACGGGCGCGGCGAGTTCAATGCAAGAGGGGAATCGGCGCATCGACGGCAACTCGCTCTTTCAGGTGGCAAATCATCTATCGCGAAGGCATCGGCGCACACGTAAAATCGAAGCATGAATCCTACCCGAGACGTGCACCTTACATCTTCCTATCATGCGTTCGCTCGGATCATTCTAGGCATTCCCCATGTCAAACGCAAGCGCTTTTTCCGGGGTGTGGCGCACTTTATTTTCCTTTGATCGCCGCTTCTAACACACGGTCTTAACAGTTCTTCTTCACGCCCCTTCGCGCCAGGCTCGGAACGCTTTATCAAGTAACGAGGAGGGACCTTATTTTCGCGAACCGCCCGCGATTTCTCCCCCACGACGCCGCCCCGTGAACCGCCTCCCTCCCCATGCACGTTTCGCCTTCCTTCCTCCGCCGAATCGCCGACCGCTTCGACTGGAACGGCTGGGAAGCTCTCATCGCCCGCAACGGCTATACCCTCGATCGGCCCTACGGCTCGGCGCATCCCCGCTTCCCCGACATCCGCTACCCCATCGACTACGGCTACATCCCCGACACCCTCGGCAGCGATGGGGAGGAGGTGGACCTCTTCGTCGGCTCGGCCCGCAACGGCCTCGTCGCCCTCATCCTCACGCACGACTATCGCCGGGGCGACCGCGAGTGCAAGTTGATCTATGATTGCACGCCCGAGGAGATCTACCTCGTCAACGGCTTCATCAACTATGACCGCTCGCTCATGGAGGGCCGGCTCGTCATGCGTCGGCCCATGCGCGAGCTCTGGCCGAAGAGGCCATGCCGGAGGCCCGAGGCCTGACGACGCCCCCCGAACCTGTTTTCCCCGCGTGCGTTCTCATAAATACTTCACCGGGCGGGCGGGCCGCCCACCTTGCGCCGGGCGCAGGCGGGCTGTAACTTTGGCGCTCTGTATTTTCGGGCCGCGCGCTCGACGATCCCGTAGCTCAGCTGGCAGAGCATCTGACTTTTAATCAGAGGGTCCCAGGTTCGAATCCTGGCGGGATCACGGAAGAGAAAGGGGCGATTTTAGATTTTGAATCAAGCGTTTCCTCCCGGGAAACAAATCCACGATTCACGTTCTACAATGGCTCCGAAACAAGCCCAGGTGGCGGAATAGGTAGACGCGCCGTCTTGAGGGGGCGGTGCCCGAAAGGGCGTGCTGGTTCGACTCCAGTCCTGGGCACATCAAAGCAACACCCGAGCCGTCAGGTCCCAATGACCTGGCGGCTCTTTTTTTGCGCCCTGCCGGAAGAATTGCGCGTCAATCCGGTCTGCGCGGCCGGGTCGCCGATGCGAGCGTGGAACCCCGTTTGCCGTGACCGGGTTTTCGGTTGTCTATAAGATTGTCCGGGCACGGTCGCCGCGTCCGGACGCATCCACGGACTTCGACCGACCCTATGTCTACCGATACGAGCACGCCCGCCGAAGCCGAAAAGCGCACCACGTACGACCCTCACGCCATCGAAGCGAAGTGGTACTCGTACTGGGAGGCGAACGGCTTCTTCCACGCCGAGGTCAACCCCGAGAAAGAGCCGCACGTGATCATGATGCCGCCGCCGAACGTGACCGGACGGCTGCACATGGGCCATGCGCTTCAGGACACGATCCAGGACGCGCTCACGCGCCTGCGCCGCATGCAGGGCTACGAGGCCCTCTGGATGCCGGGCAAGGACCACGCGGGCATCGCCACGCAGAACGTCGTCGAGCGGACGCTCAAGAAAGAGGAAGGCAAGACCCGGTACGACCTCGGACGCGAGCGCTTCATCGCGCGGGTGTGGGAATGGGTCGAGGAATACGGGGACATCATCCTCCGGCAAAAACGCCGCCTCGGCGACTCGTGCGACTGGCGCCGCGAGCGCTTCACGATGGACGAGGGCTACGCGCGCGCCGTCCAACACGTCTTCGTCAAACTCTACGAGGACGGCCTCATCTACCGCGGGCACTACCTCGTCAACTGGTGCCCGAAAGACCAGACCGCCCTCTCCGACGAAGAGGTGGACAACGTCGAGCGCGAGGGGCATCTGTGGTACGTCCGCTACCCCCTCGCCGACGGAAGCGGCTTCCTCACCATCGCCACCACGCGCCCCGAGACCATGCTCGGCGACACCGCCGTGGCCGTGCATCCCGAAGACGAGCGCTACCGCCGGCTCATCGGGAAGAAGGTCGTGCTGCCGCTGATCGGACGCGAGATCCCCGTCATCGCCGACGAATACGTCAAGAGGGACTTCGGCGCGGGGGCGCTCAAGATCACCCCGGCGCACGACAAGAACGACTTCGAGATCGGCCGGCGCCACGGCCTCGACGTCGTCAACATCATGAACCCGGACGCCACGATCAATGAAAACGGCGGGCCGTACGCGGGGATGGATCGCTTCGAAGCGCGCGAGAAGATCGTGGCCGACCTCGAAGCGGCGGGGCTGCTCGAAAAGGTCGAGCCGTACACGGTGTCCGTCCCGATCTCGCATCGTTCGAAGGCCGTCATCGAGCCCTTGCTTTCGCGGCAGTGGTTCGTCCGGATGAAGCCGCTGGCCGAGCCCGCCCTCGAAGCCGTCCGAAGCGGGAAGGTCACCTTTTACCCGAAGCGGTGGGAGAACGAATACTTCCGCTGGCTCGAAAACATCCGCGACTGGACGATCTCGCGGCAGCTCTGGTGGGGCCACCGCATCCCCGTCTGGTATTACCTCGACGAGCACGGCGAGATCGACGAGAGCCGCGACTTCGTGGTGTCGGTCGAGCAGCCGGAGCCGGGCATGATTCAGGACGAGGACGTGCTCGACACGTGGTTCTCCTCGTGGCTATGGCCCTTCGCCACGCTCGGATGGCCCGAAGACAGTGAAACCGTCCGCCGCGACCTCGCCTATTTCTACCCCGGACACGTGCTCGTCTCGGGCTACGACATCCTCTTCTTCTGGATCGCCCGCATGATCATGGCCGGCCTCTACTTCATGGGCGAGGTCCCGTACCGCGACGTCTTCATCACGGGGATGATCAAGGACAAATACGGCCGGTGGATGTCGAAGAGCCTCGGCAACGGCATCGACCCGCTCGAGATGATCGAGCAGTACGGCGCCGACGCGGTCCGTTTCTCGCTGACGATCCTGTGCGCGCAGGGGCAGGACATCAAGCTCGACCCCTCGAAGTTCGAGATGGGGCGCAATTTCGCAAACAAGATCTGGAACGCCTTTAACGTCTTCGGGCAGTTCATGGAGACCGACGCCGACGGCCGCCCCGCGAAGGACTACCGCCGCCGCCGCTCGTTCGACGAACTCGAGCTCGTCGAACGCTGGATGCTCACGCGCCTCAACCGGACCATTGCCGACCTCGAGGACGACCTCAACCGTTACCGGCTCAATGAGGCACTGACGAAGATTTATACGCTCTTCTGGGGCGATTATTGCGACTGGTACCTCGAGCTCATCAAACCGCCCGCCGGAGAGGCGATGGAAGAGGAAACGATCGCGCTGGCCGTCGAGCTCTACGAGAAGATGCTTCAGCTCCTCCATCCCTTCATGCCGTTCCTGACGGAGGAGCTGTGGTGGAAACTGCGGCCTCGCGCGGAGAAAGAGGCATGCATCGTCTCGGCCTGGCCCGTCTCGAACCCGGAGGAGACGGACGCCGCCGACGCCGAAGTCTTTGCCGTGATCCAGGAGATGGTCTCCGGCATTCGCAACGTGAAGAGCCGGTACGGCGTCGCGCCCGGCAAGGCGATTGCCGCCACGGTGAACGTCGCCGACGCCGACGCGCTCGAAGCCGCCCTCCGCGCGCATCCTCACTATTTTCTCCGGCTCGCCCGCGTCGCCGAACTGACGGTGGGCCACGGCTTCGACAAACCGAAGGCCAGCGCCTCGGTGGTGGTGGGCCGGCACGAGGTCTTCGTCCCGCTCGCCGGCATGATCGACCTCGACGTGGAACGCGCCCGCCTCGAGAAGGAGATCGCACAGAAGGAGCGGTTCCTCACGAGCGTCGAGCGCAAGCTCCAGAACGAGCAGTTCGTCACGAAAGCGCCCGCCGAGGTGGTCGAGAAGGAGCGGCGAAAGGCCGAAGACGCCCGGGCCGAACTCCAGCGGCTGCGCGCCAACCTGGCCGACCTCGCCTGAGCGGCGGCGGTTCCCCGGAGCAGACGCCGTCCCCGGGAAACGACGACGGCGCGCCGGCAACCCACGGAAGAGACGAGTTGAAGCAGACCCCGGAAGCGTGGCAATGCGAATGACGCTGCTCAGCCTCCTGATCCTGACCCTGTCCGCATGCAGCCACGCGGACACGGAGACGCACGCGCCGAACGTGCAGATCGAAGCGTTCACGTACAAACGCCTGCCCGGCGGCACGCGCGTGCTCAGCGGCACGCTCTACAACCCGACGCCCGAACCCGTCCATCACGCCCAGATTCAGGTCTCGCTCTTCGACGCCGACAACCGCCGCATTTCTACCATGATGATCGTAGTGGACGAAGTGGCTCCCGAGGGCCGCAAGCGGTTCCGGCGCACCATCGACAGCGACCTCGACGTCCGGGGCGCGCGCGTCCGAAGCATCCTCGTGCTCTGAACCCTCTCCGTGCCTTGACGTATGGAGAAGGACGCGAGCGCCGGGCATGGGCGGGGGGCGCCTTTCATACGCCGGGTGTGCATGAAGCCGCGGCTGCGTACATTAGGAAGGGGGCGGCCTCCGCAGGCGGCGCAAGCGGCCCGTGTCCACCACCACCAAAGCGACCCGTCAACCCTGATGATATCGTCCCGCAGCGCGATGAGTCGATGCCTCGCCCTGGCCGGAACCGTCGTGGTCGGCCTCGTCTTCGCGACGGGTTGCCTCGAAGACGCGGGACACGGCAATCCGCTCGACCCGATGTCGGAGAACTTCGAGGAGGTGGGCACGCTGAACGGGCAAGTCACGAGCTTCTATGCGCCGTACCGGAACCTCGACGGGGTGGAGGTGCGCCTGACGCCCGGCCCGTTCGTGGCGCTGACCAACGCACAGGGGCGGTTCGCTTTCCGGCGGATTCCGGTCGATACGTACGTCGTGCAGGCCCTGAAGGAGGGCTTTGCCGTCACGACCGACACGGTGGCCGTGCCGCTCGGGCCTCCGGTCGAGACCACGCTTCGGCTCGACGGGCTGCCGTCGGTCGTGGACCTGACCACGGCCACGGTCCACATCAGCCGGTGGTGGCCGCCGCCGCTGGACCTGTTCCGGCTGGAGGTCTCCGCACAGATCACCGACCCCGACGGGGTCGCCGACATCGAGGCCGTCTTCCTGGAGATACCGGAACTCGGCTACTCCACGGCGTTGCCGAGCGCCTCCGAGCCGGGCCGTTTTACCCGAAGCCTCCCGGAGGCGGACTTCCCGACCGGCGCTTTGCAGGCGCTCATGGGCCGCCCCTTTCGCCTGCGCCTGCGCGACCGCGCCGGATTCGAACACATGACCGATCCCTGGACGCTCGTGCGCGTCATTGAAGAGACGCCCGTCGCCGTGGACCCGCAGGGACTCGCCGTCCTCAGCGACCCGACGCCGGTGCTGACATGGGAGCGGGTGCGGCTGCCTTATCCGTTCACGTTCCAGGTGGAGATCATCCGGCAGGAGGCCAACGTGCAGGTCCGCGAGCGGCTGATGACCGGCCTCCCGCCCGAGAGCACCTCGGTGCAGGTCGCCGCCCCGCTCGCGCCCGGCTCCTACCTCTGGACCGTCTCCATCGTGGACGAGTTCGGCAACCGGAGCGGCTCGAAAGAGGTCGGCTTCATCATTCCGTGAGCGCTACGCCCCGGCATCCTCGGTCCAACCCTGATCACGTATGAACGCATCCGAGCCTACCCACGACGCCTCGCAGACCACCTTCGAGGCCCTCTCCGAGATCGGCCTGACGATCAACACGATCCAGGATCCGGACGTTCTGCTGGAGAAAGTGCTGGCGATAGCCATGGAGACGCTCGACGCCGAACGCGGCTTCGTGCTCCTGACGGCGCGGGATCGCCCGGAGGGCTTCGAGGTCAAGAGCAGCCGCAACGTGACGGAGGAGCAACTCGGCGCGCTCGTCCGCATCTCGACGAGCGTCGTGCACGAGGTGCTCCACACCGGCGAGCCGATCCTCGTCTTCGAAGCGCTGAAGGATGAGCGGTACCGAGAGACCGAGAGCATCGTCGTGCAACAGATCCAGTCGATCGCCTGCGTGCCCCTGCGCATCAAGAACCGGCAGATCGGCGCGATCTACCTCGACAGCCTGACCAAGCGCGGGCGCTTCACGCGGGCGAGCCTGCCGTTCCTCCACGCCTTCGCCAACCAGGCCGCCATCGCGCTCGAAAACGCCCGGCTCTACCAGACCCTCCGCGAGGAGAACCGCCGCCTGCGCAGCGAGGTGCAACGCCTCCACGGCTTCGACGAGATCATCGGGCAGAGCCGCCCCATGCGCGAGGTCTTCGAGACCATATCGCGCGTGCTCGACACCGACGCGACCGTGCTCATCGAAGGCGAGAGCGGCACCGGGAAGGAGCTCGCCGCCCGCGCCATCCACTACAACGGCGAGCGCAAAAACAAGCCGTTCGTGGCCGTCTTCTGCGGATCGCTCCCCGACGACCTCCTCGAAAGCGAACTCTTCGGCCACAAACGCGGGGCGTTCACCGGCGCCGTCTCGGACAAGCGCGGCCTCTTCGAGGTCGCCGACGGAGGCACCATCTTCCTCGACGAGGTGGGCGACCTCAGCCCCCGCATGCAAACGGTGCTCCTGCGCGTGCTGCAGTCCGGCGAGATCAAGCGCGTGGGCGACACGCAGATCCGGCGCGTGGACGTGCGCGTGCTCTCGGCAACGAACAAATCGCTCAAGGAACTCATCCAATCGGGGGACTTCCGCGAAGATCTGTATTACCGGCTCAACACGCTCACCATCACGATGCCCCCCCTCCGGCTCCGCCGAAACGACATCCCCCTGCTCGCCCACCACTTCCTCGACAAGTATGCGCGCGGGAAACGCGACTACATCAAGGGCTTCGCGCCGGAAGCGCTGGAGTTGCTTCAGTCGTACGCCTGGCCCGGCAATGTGCGCGAGCTCGAAAACACGATCGAGCGCGCCGTCGTACTAGCCCGGGGAACGTTCATTCGGCGGGAGGACCTCCGCCTGCCCGAGCCGATCGCCGCCGACCCGTTCGAGCCGGGCCTGACGCTCAAGGAAATCGAACAACGCGCCGTGCTTCAAACGTTGAAGGCCCACGAAGGCAACATCTCCGAGACGGCGCGCGTGCTCGGGGTGTCGCGGCGCTGGCTTCACTACAAGCTGAAAGAATGGGAATCGCCGGACCAATAAACGGCATCCAACCTTTTGCGGAACTGGCTCAGAGCGCCACCACGATCGTCTACAAGGGCTATCAGCGCGCGCAGGGCCGGTTCGTCCTGCTGAAAGTGTTGCGCCCGCCTCATGGGCAGGATGAGGAGCTGGTCCGGCGTTTCGAAGACGAGGCGCGGCTCCTGGCCCGGGTGCGGCATCCCAACGTGGTGGCGATCTACGAATACGGACGCGACGGGGGCGTAGCCTACCTCGCAGCCGAGTTCGTCGACGGGCTCAACCTCTCGGAGTTGAGCGCCGGCGGACCGCTGCCGGTAGCCCTGGCGGTCTACGTGCTCCACGAGGCCGCGCAGGGCCTCCGCGCCGCGCACGAGACGGGCGTGCTCCACCGAGACATCAAGCCCGCCAACATCCTCGTCTCGCACGAGGGCCGCGTCAAGCTTGCCGACTTCGGCATGGCCTCGCTCTCCGTCCCCGACGACGAGGCGCCCCCCGAGGAGGTGCGCGGCACGCTCGCCTACCTGGCCCCCGAACAGGTGCTCGGCGCGACCCCTTGCCGGGCCTCCGACCTCTTCTCCCTCGGCGCGACGTTCTTCGAACTGCTCGCCGGGCGGCCCGCCTTCTCCGGCCCGGACGCCAGCGCCCTCTTCGACGCCGTCCTCCACCACGACCCCACCCCTTTCCTCGAAGGTCCTCACCTCCCCGACGGCGTGCGCGCGCTCTGCCGCAGGCTCCTCGCTAAAAAGCCCGAAGAGCGGTATGCCGACACCGACGCGCTCCTCGACGACCTCGAGGCCCTCTGCCGTGCATACGGCTATGCGGAGGGCGCAGAGGAGCTCGCCGCTTTCCTCCGGGACCCCGAGACGTACCGGAGGCGCCTGCCCCGCACCCCTGCCGCACGGATCGCCTCCCCGCCGACCGACCGCAATACCGCCGGGCCCGACGACATCGCCCGACCGGCGCGCACGCGCCGACGCCTCGGCCTCGCGCTCGCCGGCCTGCTCGCGGTAAGCCTCGGCTATTCCGGCGTCGTGTGGATGGGGGACCGAGGCGCGACCGACCCGCCCGCCGGGGCTTCGACGGCCGGGCCAACCCGTCTGGCGGCGCGCACGCCCGAAACGACCGACGAAGCGGACGCCTCACCCCGCCTCGAAGCCGCCGAACCACCCTCCGACGAAGCCCCCGCCGACCCCTCGCCGGCGCCCGACACCCTCCGCACGGCCACCGCCGCCGCACCCGCACCAACCGACTCTTCCACCCTCGCCGTCCAAACGGAGGACACGCGCCCCGGCAGCCTCCGCGTCTCGGCTTCGCCGTGGGCCGTCGTGTTCGTCGACGGCGACTCCATCGGCACGACGCCCTTGCGAGAGCCCCTCACACTCCCTCCCGGCCCCCACGAGATCGCGTTCCGCAATCCTCGCTTTCCCGCGTCGCTTTCATTCACCCGCTCCGTGGAGGTCCTCCCCGGCGAAGCCGCCGACCTCGCGTTCTCGTTCTGGGACCACGTCGGGCAGATCACGCTTCAGGTCAACCCCTGGGCGCACGTCTACGTCGACGACGTGTACCGCGACGCCACCCCGCTCGATCAGCCGCTCCTCCTCGCGCCCGGCCCGCATGTCTTGCGGCTCGAACACCCCCAACTCGGCATGCTTCAGGATACGATCCGGGTGACGGCCGGGACCGTGGAGACCCTTCGATACAACATGCGGGAGGCATACGTCCCATGAAACGGCGGCAGACTTCGGAAAGTGGAACGGTGATTGACATAAGCTCTATGAAAGAGGTCGAAAGGCCTCATCTAGCGCATGATTTGCGCAGCAGTAGGTAAATCCGTAACAATGCGAAACAGACCAGGGATCTTTCTCACACTCTTGCTCATCGCGACGGCGGGGTGGGGCCCGGGGGCGTCGGCGCAAAGCTGGACGTTCCGCACGCCCATGCCCACACCGCGCTGGGGCGTCGCCGCCGTCGTCCTCGACGGCAAGGTGTACGTCCTCGGCGGGCAGGCCGAAAACGGCGCCGTGCTCGACGTGGTGGAACGCTACGACCCCGACACCGACACCTGGGAAACCCTCCCCCGCATGGACGACGAGCGATTCAATGCCGCCGCCGTCGTCTTCGGAGGAGACATCTACGTCCTCGGCGGGCGCGACAAGGACGGCGACGTCAAAGACGACGTGCAGGTCTACGATCCCGACACCGGCCTGTGGACCTCCGCCGCCGAGTTGGAAGAGAAGCGGGAAGGGGCGTCGGCGACTCTGCTGGATGGGACGATCTACGTGGTCGGCGGGTCGAACGAGAACGCGCAGATCCTCAACGACGTGGAGCGTCTGGACACGACGTCCGGGCTCTGGAGTGAAGAAGACAACTGGGCGTTGGACGTGCCGCGTGCCTCACACGCCACGGTGACGCTCGGCGGCGTCGCCTACACCGTCGGCGGCTTCTCCACGTCCGGCCCGCGCGGCCCCGTGCAGCGTTATGACCCGAACGGCATCGAAACGCTCGGAGCTTCGCTCGATCCGCCCCGTGGCGGGCTCGCAGCCGCCGCCCTCGGGGGCGAGATCTATGCCCTGGGAGGACGAAGCGCCGCCAACCGGGTCGTACCCACGGTCAACGCATATGACCCGAACGCCGATGCGTGGCGCACGGCCACGCCCCTCAACACGGAGCGCGAAGGCTTCGCGGCGGTGACCGTGGGCGGCTCCCTCTACGTCTTCGGAGGACGGGACGACGCCGGCAACGTGCTCGCCTCCGTGGAGGTGCTCGGCGGCAACAGCGCGCCTTCCGCTTCGGACGACGCCGCCGCCACGAACGAGGACGCCGCCGTCACCATCAACGTGCTCGTCAACGACAGCGACCCCGACGGCGACGCGCTCACGATCAGCAGTTTCACCCAACCTGCCCACGGCGTCGTCACTCAGACCGACGGCGAGAGCCTGCAATACACCCCGGAGGCGGATTTCTTCGGCGAGGACACGTTCCTCTATACCGTCAGCGACGGTGCGGCCACGGCCACGGCCACGGTCACCGTCACCGTCGCCCCCGTCATCGACGCGCCGGCCTTCACGAGCGCGCCGGTGACGGGCCCCGTTCAGGGCGAAGCATACACGTACGCCGTGTCCGCCGCCGACCCCGACGGCGACGCGCTCACGATCACCGCCCCCACACGACCGGACTGGCTCACCCTCACCGACCACGGCGACGGAACCGCCGCGCTCGAAGGAACCCCCACCGACGTCGGCGATCACCCCGTCGTGCTCCGCCTCTCCGACGGCCTCGTCTCCGTCGATCAGAGCTTCACCCTCACCGTGACCGCCACGAACAGCGCGCCTTCCGCTTCGGACGACGACGCCGCCACGGACGAGGACGCCGCCGTCGAGATCGACCCGCTCGCCAACGACACCGACCCCGACGGCGACGCGCTCACGATCACCGCCGTGACGCCCCCCGCGAACGGGACGGCGGAAATCCTCGAGAACGGAACGCGCCTCCGATACACCCCGGCAAAGGACTTCTTCGGAGAGGATGCCTTCACGTACACCGTCGAGGACGGCTTCGGAGGCGCGGCCACGGCCACGGTCACCGTCACCGTCGCCCCCGTCAACGACGCGCCCGCACCGCCGGAACTGACGACGCCCGAGGACGGCGCCGACCTCCTCATCGAAGGCAACCCGGGGGATCCGCTGCTCATCGCGTGGACGCCCGTCGAAGATCCCGAAGGCGACGCGGTCGCATATACGTGGGAGTTGGCGGCCTCACCCGGCTTCGACGAGGTGCTCCACCGGGAGAACGCCGGGGCGGCCACCCAGGCCGAGGTCGACATGGGCGTCGTGGCGGCGCTCCTGACGGCGCAGGGCGTCGGGCTCCACGAGACGGCCACGTTTTTCCACCGCGTCGTCGCCTCCGACGGAGCGGCAGAGACGTCCGGCCCGGCCTTCTCGGTCATGCTCACGCGCGGCAGCATCGTGGGCGTGACTCCGGAAGAAGAGCCCCCCGCGGCGCTCGCGCTCGCGCAGAACTACCCCAACCCTTTCGCCGGCACGACGCGCATCGCCTTCGAGGTGCCTTTCGGCGAGCGCGGCCCGGTCCGTCTGAGCGTCTTCGACATACAGGGCCGGCGCGTGGCTACATTGACGCACCGGCCCCTGCCGCCCGGGCGGCATGAGGTGATATGGAACGGACGCGCCGAAGACGGGCGCCCCCTCGCCAGCGGGCTGTATCTGTATCGGGTCGAACACGGCGCGCGACAGATCACCAGAACCATGACCCTCATCCGATAACGGTATGCGCGCCTTTGGGATAACGGTCCTGGTCTTGTGCATGGCGTCGTCGGCCCTTCCCGCCCACGCGCAGCAGACACGCGCGACGGTGGTCGATGAGATCCGGCAGGCCTACGAACGGCTGGATTATGCGGAGGCCGAGGCGAAGGCGCATGAGGCCCTCGCCACGTACACCGACTTCACCGTCGATCAACTCGTCGAGATCCATACCTTGCTCGCGCTCATCGCCTTCTCCGACAACCGGGAGGCGGAAGCGCGCGCCCAGTTTTTGTCGGCGCTGACCCTCAACCCCGACCTGGAGCTCGATCCGCTCCTCGTCTCTCCGAAGATCCTCACCTTCTTCGACGAGATCAAACGGAGCCGGCAACGCGCGACGCCGGAAGAGGACCCCGCCGCCGCCATCCGATACGTGCGCGTCGAGGACCCCCGGGCGGCGGCAGCCATGCGCTCGCTCCTGCTGCCGGGGTGGGGCCAGCAGTACAAGGGGGAAAAGACCAAGGGGTGGATCCTGACCGGCCTGTGGAGCGCCGCCGCTGCCGGGACCGTGGCGGCGCACATCCGCCGCCGCCAGACCCGCGACGCGTACCTTGCCGCCGGCGACCCCGACCTCGCCCTGGCGCGCTACAACACCTTTAACAGGTGGCACAAGGTTCGCAACAACCTGGCGCTGGCGACCGCCCTCCTCTGGGCCTACAGCTACTTCGACGCACTCCTCTTCCGGGCCCCTCCCCCCGAAGACCGCCGCCTGCGGATCACGGCCGATCCATTCACGGCGCACCCCCGCCTCTCTCTGCGCCTCCGCTTCTGAACGACCGGACCCGGCAGGTTTCTTCCCGCTTGAAGGAACGACGGACGATGCGCCGTTCCCAGATGACCGCACAGGCCCTCCTCCCGGCGCTGCGCAATCCATGCGCAGAGGCGGCCCCGTCCTGCACACGGGATTTCTCTCCTCCCCTGCGGCCCTCCCAAAATATTCATTTTTTTAGCTTTTCAAGGGCGTTTCCCGGGCCATTTCGAAAATCTATGGACACACGCTGATCCCGGCATGGGGATTGTCATAGGACCCGGCGAGCAGACCTGATGCGTCTGCCGGCAAGCCTGTGTTTCCCCTTCATCCATCCCCGTGAGGTAAGCCATGAAACACCGCACACACCCTCTCGCTCTCCCGTTCGTTCTTCTCACGTTGCTCGCAGCAACCGGCTGCGCCGATCCTCTGACAGGCCCGGAACGAAGCGCCGACGCCGCTGAAGTAGATGCGTTCGTCGTTTCGCAGTCGGCGGTACACACCGTGACGGCGCAGGCCCCCGTCTCCGGAGCCGCCGAGCGCGTACGGCTGGAGGCCAGGTTGAACGCCACCGACGCCGACCCGCTCGCCTCCGGCAAAGGCAAGTACGAAGCCCGCACCGACCGCGACCGCGCCCGCTTCAGCACCGAAGTCGAAGATGTATCCGTCGACGGGTCGGGGGAAGTCGTCGTCTCCCGCGACGGCGTCGAGCTCTTGCGCGAGGTCCTCGAGATCGTCGGCGGCTTCGCAGACCTCAACCTCGACTCCCGCCGCGACGTCATCCCCACCATGCTCGAAGGCGACCTCGTGGAGGTCTTCAATGCCGACGGCGCGCTCATCCTCAGCGCCGTCCTCCTCCCGAAAAACTAGCCCTCAGACGCGTCTCCGACCCTTCGGGCGGCCGCCCCACCGACAGACTTCGATCGCCGGTGTGGGCATAAAGCCCGGCTCACGTGCTTCTCTGTTGTCTTTCGCGCTCCGAGAGCCTCCCGCCTGCGGGCCGGATCGTTCCTGTGGACGCAAACCATGACCTTCCTGAAATAGCGCAGCGCTGCCTCCAAAATCACCGCTCCGCTAAACGAGAAGGCCGCGTCGGTTCACGCCGTCGCGGCCTTTTTCATGGTCTGCCTACCTCTCCTCCGCGGGGATGGGGGAAAATCCCATCGATGACCGGGCTTGCTGCCCATAAGTATGCCTCCCCCGTTCGTCGATAACGAGAGGGGGCGCGGCGGCCCTTCCATCGGTTCGCCTCCCCCTCCGTTATCCATCCACAGCTCATCCCCAGGGAGGCCTCATGCCGTACCTTCTACCCCTCATCGCCCGCCGTTTCCTCGTCCTCACCCCCGTCTCACTCTTTCTCGTCGTCCTCATGCTCACCGGCTGCGACACCGGAAGCAGCGGTCTGGTGAAAGCCGACTTCACGGCGACGGACGCCCCTCTCATGACGACCTCACCGGCGCAGGGCCTGCGGAGCCGGACCCCCATTCCGTTGATCGACATGCAAGCCGGCGACAATTACCTCGGCTTCGAGGGCGGCCTCTACCCCGGCGGCGTGAACGTGATGCCGGCGCCCCACGAAAGCGAGGGGCTGAGCCGCGCCGTCGCCGTGGAGCCGCTCGACACCGACGGCAACCCCGCCCCCGACGGCAAGTACGCCCTCCTCTCCATCGGCCTCTCGAACACCACGCAGGAATGGTGTTCGCGCACGGATCAGCTCGTCGAATGTGACCCGTGGACGTTCATGGGCCAGGCCGCCGCCGATCCGGACGTGGACACGGAGCACCTCGTCATCGTCAACGGCGCCAAAGGCGGGCAGGACGCCGACGACTGGGAATGGCCCGACGATGAAAACTATGACCGCGTCCGGGACGACCACCTGACGCCCCTCGGCCTGACCGAGCGGCAGGTGGAGGTGATCTGGCTCAAGGTCGTCAACGGCGGCCCGACGACGAGGCTGCCCCGGCGCAATGCCGACGCCTACCGGCTGGAACGGCGGCTGGGCAACATCCTGCGCGCTTTCCGGACACGCTATCCCAACCTGAAGCAGGTCTTCATCTCCAGCCGCACCTACGGGGGCTATTCGATCACCCGCCACAATCCCGAGCCCTTCGCTTACGAGGTCGGCTTCGCCATCAAATGGCTCATCGAAGCGCAGATCAACGAGATGGCGCAGGAAGGCGCTCTCATCGACCCGTTGACGGGCGACCTCAACTACGAGACCGTCGCGCCGTGGATCGCCTGGGGACCGTACCTCTGGGCCGACGGCGTGAACCCGCGCTCGGACGGACTGACGTGGCTGCGCGAGGACTTCGAGGAAGACGGCGTCCACCCCAGCCCGTCCGGCGAAGAAAAAGTGGGCAGCCTCCTGCTCGACTTCTTCAAGACCTCGCCGCTGACGCAGTGCTGGTTTCTCGCCGAAGGCGCGTGCGGCTGACGGACGCGCCTCTCCCCATCGCCACCTGTCCAAAAGCCCGGTCTCTTCAGGCCGGGCTTTTTTTGTGCGCCTCCCGCTCAGTACTTCGGCACGGTCGGGTCGATGGCGTCGCTCCAGGCGAGGATGCCGCCCTTCAGATTGACCGCGCCGGTGAAGCCGCGCGCGCGAAGCAGCCGCACGGCGCGAGCCGAGCGCACGCCGGAGCGGCAATACACGACGATCTCCGCGTCGCGATGCGCTTCGAGTTCGTCGAGGCGTTCAGCGAGGACGCCGAGGGGGATGAGCGGCGCGCCGAGGTGGGCGATGGCGTACTCGTGCGGCTCGCGCACGTCGAGGAGGAAGGGGGCTTCGCCCCGGTCGAGGCGGGCCTTGAGCGCGCGCACATCGATCTCGGGGACGGCCTCCGCCCGGGCCTCCTCCGCCCGCGCCTGCGGGATGCCGCAAAACGCTTCGTAGTCGATCAGGTCGGTGACCGTCGGGTGATCGCCGCAGACGGGGCAGTTCGGATCCCGACGCACCTTGAGGGTGCGAAACGTCATGGCGAGCGCGTCGAAGAGGAGGAGGCGTCCGACGAGCGGCTCGCCGATGCCTGTGATCCACTTGACGACCTCCGTCGCCTGAAGCGCGCCGACGATGCCCGGCAGGACGCCGAGCACCCCGCCCTCGGCGCACGAGGGCACCAGCCCCGGCGGCGGCGGCTCCGGATAGAGGCAGCGATAGCATGGCCCCTCCGGCGCGCCGAAAACGGAGGCCTGCCCCTCGAAACGAAAGATGGAGCCGTACACGTTCGGCGTGCCCGTGAGCACCGCGGCGTCGTTGACGAGATAGCGCGTCGGGAAATTGTCCGTCCCGTCGGCTACGAGGTCGTACTCGGCCACGAGCTCGCGCGCGTTCTCGCTCGTCAGGCGCGTCTCGTACGTCTCCACGTGCACGTGCGGGTTGAGCTCGCGGAGGCGGTCGCGGGCCGAGTCGAGCTTGGGCCGGCCCACGTCGCTCGTGCCGTGAAGCACCTGCCGCTGAAGGTTCGACGCATCGACGACGTCGAAGTCGACGAGGCCGAGGCGGCCCACTCCGGCGGCGGCGAGGTACATCGCCAGGGGCGAGCCGAGGCCGCCCGCGCCGATGAGCAGCACCGAGGCCGCCTTGAGTTTGCGTTGTCCCTCCAGCCCCACGTCGGGCAGGATGAGGTGACGGCTGTACCGGCGTATCTCTTCGGGCGAGAGCGCCACGCCGGGGGCGGCGGTGTGGATGTCCATGACGGTTCCTCCGTGGCTTGCAGGGTGTACGACGATGCGACGCGCTTCGTTCGCGCGCCTCACCCTCCGGCGATCGAGGGCACGATCGAAAGCTCGTCGCCCGCGCCGAGGGGCGTGCGGTCGCCTTCGAGATACCGGATGTCCTCGTCCCTCACATACACGTTGACGAACGAGCGGAGGCGCCCCTCGTCGTCGAAAAGGTGGCGTTTCAACTCCGGATACCGGGCGACGAGATCGTCGAGCGCCTCGCCTACGGTCGCCCCCGCCACGGCCACGGTCGCCTCTCGATGCGTATAGGCACGGAGCGGGGTCGGGATGTGGATGCGGGTAAGGGTTTGCGTCGTGCTCATGGTTGTGCTCAGGGTTGGGTTCGGATGACAGGGATGCGGATGAGGAAAAGGGACGCTCGCTCACGCGTTCACGCCGTCCTCGGCCACGACGGGCTCCGGCTCGAAGCGGGCGCGGTCGGGGGCGAGCGTCCACGCCGTCAGTTCCTCCGCCCGTCCCTCGCGGACGGCGACGATGACGTACGTATAGCCCGGGAAGGTCGCCTCGGCCAGGTCGGTGGCCGAGGGGCGTGCCGGATGGTCCGGGTGCGAGTGATAGATGCCCACGACGTCAAGCCCGCGCGCGCGGGCCTCCCGCTCGGCGGCGAGATAATCCGGCGGCGTGATGACGTACCGGCGCTCGCGGTGGTGTGCCCGGCGGTTCGGCACGCGCCGGATCGCCGCGACGCGGTTGCCTCCGGGCGTGACCGTGCCGAGCAAAAAGCCGCAGCATTCTTCGGGATACGTTTCCGCTCCGTGGGCGCGGATGGCGTCGAGGACGTCGGTTCGAGTGCGCATGGGTTCATCGGGTCGGGTTCCAGAAAGGATCGCTCAGGTACCGCGTGCCGGCGTCGCACAGGATGGTCACGACCACACCCGCCGCGAGCGAGCGGGCCACGCGGAGCGCCGCCGCCACGTTCGCCCCGGACGAGACGCCCACGAGGAGACCCTCCTCGCGCGCCAGCCGCCGCGTCGTCTCGTACGCCTCCTCCGTCTCGACGGTCAGGGCGGCGTCGGCGAGCGCAGGGTCGTAGATGCCCGGCACGAGGGCCGTCTCCATGTGCTTGAGACCTTCGATGCCGTGGAGCGGCGTGCCCGGCTGCACCGAGAGACACCGGATCGACGGGTCGAACGCCTTGAGCCGCCGCGCGACGCCGGTGAACGTGCCCGTCGTGCCCAGCCCGGCGACGAAGTGCGTGACGCCGCCGCCGGTCTGATCGAGGATCTCGACGCCGGTGCCGTCGAAGTGCGCCCGCCAGTTCGCGTTGTTGTTGTACTGATCGGGGTAGAAATACCGGTCGGGATCGTGGGCCACGCGGGCCCGGACGAAGTGTTGCGCGCCGTCGGTCCCTTCCATCGGATCGGTGAGGATCAGTTCGGCGCCGTAGGTCTCGAGCATCTTCCGGCGTTCCCCGGAGGCGTTCGCGGGCATGGCAAGCGTCACCGGGAAGCCGAGCGCCGCGCCGATCATGGCATAGGCGATGCCCGTGTTGCCGCTCGTGGCGTCGATGAGCGTCTTGCCGTCGGCGAGCGCGCCCGAGCGCAGCCCTGCCCGGATCATGGCGAGCGCGGCGCGGTCCTTGACCGAGCCGCCGGGGTTGAGGTGTTCGGCCTTCGCATAGACGGCCACCGTCTCCGGCAGCCCCCCGGCGAGGCGCGTCAGCCGCACGAGCGGCGTCCCCCCGATCCGGCGAAGCAGACCGGAGAGCGGCTCCGTGAGCGGGGTCGTCTGTATTTCAGGGGGCACGAGTTCCATCCCTTCAGGCTCTGGTGGATAAAAAAAGCCCCTCGCGGAAAACCGTGAGGGGCGACGCTCTGCGTGTGAGTCTGCGACCGGGAATGCTATCTCCTCCTTCCGTGTCGCATCGTCGGCGCATGGCCGTCCCTCGGGTCGGGACAACAACACATCGCGCAAGGACAAGCGCAGGTCAGGGTCAGGAGTGCGCGCATGGCGGTCGGAAGATTCGGGTCACGTGTGGGGATTGAGTGATGCTCTACGAAAAGACGTTACAAAAAGTTCTGCGCTTCGGCGACGCCTTTCGGGTTTCATCCGGGGAGATGGGGAACGAAACGAACAGGGAGGCGCCGTCCGGGAAGCGAGGGCATTTGAACGTGGTCGCATTTTTAGCGATACTGTTTCGCCTCTTTCTCCTCCCGTCCTCCTTAGTCTATGCGACG
Organism: Rhodocaloribacter sp.; assembly: GCF_056451265.1. NCBI lineage: Bacteria > Pseudomonadati > Rhodothermota > Rhodothermia > Rhodothermales > Rhodothermaceae > Rhodocaloribacter > Rhodocaloribacter sp. Next base: position 65,327 of record NZ_JBWOPL010000018.1, read on the forward strand.
CATCGGTCTTTTCCTGCTTTTTCTCGCGGCCCTCGGCTTCGCCGCACCGCTTCCCCTCTCCGCCCAGTCTTCCGAACCCTTCGACGTGCTCATCACCGGCGGGCGGGTGCTCGACGGCACGGGCAATCCGTGGTTCTACGCCGACGTCGGCATCCGCGACGGGCGCATCGCGGCGGTGGGCGAGCTCGACGGCGCAACGGCTGCGCGGGTGATCGACGCGCGCGGCCTCGTCGTCGTCCCCGGCTTCATCGACCTCCACTCGCACGCCGACGACGGCGCCGGACGAACCGGCGGCTTCCGGAGCGAAGACCCGCACCGCCGCGCCGCGCCGAACCTCGTCTCACAGGGCATCACGACGGTCGTCGTCAACCAGGACGGGCGTTCGCCGTGGCCCATCCGCGAGCAGCGCGCCGCGATCGAGCGTAAGGGCATCGGCCCGAACGCCGTGCTCCTGGCCGGGCACGGCACGGTCCGCCGCATGGTGATGGGAGCGGACTATCGCCGCGCCGCCGATGCCGGGGAGGTGACCGCCATGCGACGCCTCGTGCGGCAGGCCATGGAGGAAGGCGCCGCCGGCCTCTCCGCCGGCCTCGAATACACGCCGGGCCGGTGGAGCGTCACCGACGAGGTCGTCGCGCTCGTCGAGGAGATCGCGCCCTTCGGCGGCGTGTACGTCTCGCATCAGCGCAGCGAGGGCGCCGACCCGATGTGGTTCTGGCCGTCCCGCCACGCACCCGGCCCGCCCACGCTCATCGACGCCGTCCTCGAAACCATCGAGATCGGCGAGCGGACGGGCGCGACGGTCGTCGCCTCGCACCTCAAGGCCAAAGGCGCACACTACTGGGGCACGAGCCGCGCCGTCATCCAGCTCATCGAACGAGCACGCGCACGCGGCGTCTCCGTCTGGGGCGATCAGTATCCGTACGCCACGAGCGGCACCGACGGCGCCACCGTGCTCATCCCCGGATGGGCCTTCGGCGAAGACCGGTGGGATCGCAGCGACACCGCCGACGGCGACGCGCCCGACTATGCCGCCCGGCTCCGGCGCACCCTCGCCGACGCTGCCCGCGCCGCCGACCTCCGCCGCGACGTCGCCCACGAGATCCGGCGGCGCGGCGGAGCCGAGCGCATCGTCGTCTTCGAATACCCGGACACGTCGTACGTCGGAAAGAGCCTCGCCGCGCTCGCCGAGGCGCGCGGCGTGACGCCCGTCGAGATGGCCTTCGCGCTTCAGCTGGAGGGCGACCCGGAGCGGCCCGGCGGCGCGCGGCTGCGCGGCTTCTCGATGTCGGAGATCGACGTGGAGGCCTATGCCGGTCGGCCGTGGGTGGCCACCGTGTCCGACGCCGGCATCGCGCTCCCCGGCGACGGTCCCGTGCATCCCCGGTATTACGGCACGTTCCCGCGCAAGCTGCGGCGGTATGCGCTCGAACGCGGCGTGCTCACCGTCGCCGACGCCGTCCGCTCCGCCACCTCACTCCCCGCGCAGATCCTCGGCCTTCGCCGCCGGGGTCAGATCCGTGAGGGCTTCCATGCCGACGTCGCCGTGCTCGACCTCGACCGCCTCCGCGACCGCGCCACGCCCTTCGCGCCGCACCGGTATGCCGAGGGCGTCGTGCACGTGCTTGTCGGCGGCGTCTTCGTCGTCGATCGCGGCGCGCGCACGGGAGCCCTCCCCGGCCGGGTGCTCACGCCCACGCTCGACCGCCGCGCACCGGACACGGACGGCGGTTGACCCCTTTTCCCTTCCCCCTTCCCCCTTTCCCCTCTCCCCCGTCTTCATGCCCCTCGATCCGCTGTACCTCCTCGGCATGCTGTGCCTGATCGTCGTCGCTTCGGAGTGGCTCGTGCGGCGCACCTTCCTCAAGCACATCGGCACGGCGCTCCTCGTCATCCTCATGACGGCCGTGGCCGCAAACGTCGGCCTCCTCCCCGCCGGATCGACCGCCGAGGCGCCCGTGCCCGTATACGACGGCATCTTCGGATACGTGGCCCCGCTCGCCATCTTCTGGCTCCTCCTCCCGGTCAACCTGCGGGACGTGCTCAAGGCCGGGCTGCCCATGATCGGCCTCTTCCTCCTCGGCTCGGTGGGGACGGCGGCGGGCGTGCTCGTCGGGATGTGGGTCATCGACGGGGCGGAGACCATCGGCCCGCTCTTCAACGCCGTCGGCGGCATGTTCACCGCTACGTACACCGGCGGGAGCGTCAACTTCAACACCATCGCCCTCCAATACGACGTGATCCGTGACGGCGTCCTCTATGGCGGCTCCATCGTCGTGGACAACATCATCACCACGGTGTGGATGGTGGCGACGCTCGCCATCCCGCGCCTGCTCACGCCGATCTGGCGGCGGAAGAACGCCGTGGCCGAGGCCGTGGCGATGCGGGGCGAGATCATCCTCGGCATCGAGGAGGACACCGAGACGCTCCATCCCATCGACCTCGGCCTCGTGCTCATGCTCGGGCTCTTCGCGGTGTGGCTCTCGGACTGGCTCGCCGAGTGGCTCGCGCCGATCCCGTCGGCCCTCATCCTGACGGTCATCGCCCTGATCCTCGCGCAGATCCCCGCCGTCGGACGCCTCAAGGGCGTGCGCGTGCTCGGGATGTTCGCCGTCTATCTTTTCCTCGCCGTCATCGGCGCTTTCTGCGACGTGGCGGCGCTCCGCGAGCTCGAACACCTCGGCGTGATGCTCCTCCTCTTCGCCACCGTCGCCGTCGGCGTGCACGGGCTGCTCACCTTCGGCGCGGCATGGCTGCTGAAGATCGACCCCGACATTGCCGCCGTAGCCTCGCAGGCGAACGTGGGCGGCGGCACCTCGGCGCTGGCGCTCGCCCGCAGCCTCGGGCGCGAGGACCTCGTGCTCCCCGGCGTCCTCGTCGGCTCCCTCGGCTATGCCGTCGGCACGTTCCTCGGCTTCTGGGTGGCAAACGTGCTGGGCTGAAGCGCCCCCGTCCCCCGCACTTCCCCCTCTCACCCCGGCATGAAATACCGGGCCGCGTCCGGGTCGCGGGGGTGGCTGGGGAGGGCTTTCCGCCGGCGTTTGCCTCGGCTTCCGGACGGCAGAGGAATCGGAGACGGCTCATGAAAGCATGGGAGATCCTCCCCTTGTGAAGGGGAGGTGGCCCCGAAGGGGTAGCGCCTGATTCCCTGCGTTCGGACCATCAAATACCCCCTCCCTCCTCCGGTGGACTCCCCCTTGACAAGGGGGAGGATTGATCGGAAGGCGACTCATGAAAACATGGGAGATCCTCCCCTCGACGGGCGCATGACCAATGGCACTATTCAGCGTATCTCTCGCAGGGGTAAGTTCCGTTTTTCGGTCAATGGCAAACGAACTGGGCTGACGAGGACAAACAGTTGCGCCCCATACTCTACTTACCTATCTTCACAAAAAAAATTGGCTCTTTCTTCAACACTGCAGACTCCCGAACCCACAAGAGAACTACTCAATGAAGCAAGACGACAGGCTTAAATATCTGAAAATTAGCCTTTATGTATTTGGCATTGTCTTTATCATTGGAGTTCCGCTCATGATGATGTGGGTCTGGCCCTCAGGTTGGGGATGGACGCCGGCACAGCCCGAATATGAGCAGATGATCATGGGCATGTACATCACGTTGGGAATATTTTTGATTCGAGCCGCAAAAAACCCTCTGGCTCATGCCAGTCTCATCTGGTTTACGATTTGGTCGAGCCTTGTACATGCCGGCATCATGCTCGTTCAGGCGCTCTCTGATGATACGGAGAAAGCAAACCTCATGGGTGACATTCCAGCCTTGTTTTTAGTAGCTTTTGTCCTGTGGTATCTCATGCCAAAGAAAGCCGACTCCTAGAAACGACCGGACACACAAGGCCACACACGAGCTTTTTTAACCGCCGCGCATTTCGCATTACGTAAAACCATTCTCATTACGTAATACGCAGTATCTCAGGGCGATCCAAAAAGGCCGTTAGCCGCCTGAATGTCGGCGCCAGGCGTGCGTATTTCACCCCGGCATGAAATACCGGTCCGCGTCCGGATCGCGGGGGGTGGTTGGGGAGGGTTTTCCGGCGGCGTTATCCTTCGCGGCGGAGCGTTTCCGCCGGTTCGGAGCGGCAGGTTGGGGAGCGGGCGGCGTCTCCGAGGCGGCTCCGTCGCCGGAGCGTTTCGGGAGGAAGCGGCGCGGGACCGGCGGCGTGTGCGCGATGCGGCCCCGCTCATCGACGGCGACCCACGGCGAGGGCAATTCGTACAGATATCTTCCAATGCCCCACTGAACCGCCGCCCGGCGCATGCTCGACGAGAGGCCGCCCTTGACCGGTTCCACGTCCGTGTTCTCCGCGCCGTCCCACTTCGTCACCCACTCCGCCGATCCGTCCTCGCGCACGATGCGGATCGAGAGGCCGCACAGCAGCCCCCCGTTCGGTCCGGCGGTGAACTCGTTGCGCCAGTTCCCGGGCCCGCACACGGCGTCGAGGCGGTCCATGATGGCGCGGTTGCTCACGTAGGCGGCTACGAGCGCTTTGCCCGTCTTTTTAGAGCGCGCGATGGGCTTCCAGCCGATATCCGAGGGGTCGAAAAAATCCTGGAGCCGTTTGAGATCGATGGGCTGATGCATGGTCTCGCCTTTCTGGTGAATCGATACCTTTCCACCAGAATAAGCCCCGGGCCTGACAGCCGTCTGTCATCCACAATCGGACGGAGCTGCGCGCGCCCGACCGACCCGCCCGCGCTTCGGCCCGATCAGGCCTCCAGCGCGCGTTGCACGAGCGCCGTGTCGGTGTACTGCCGGAACGCATACGCCTTCCCGTCCCGCATCTTCCACACGTGGGCGAACGGCGCCTGCATACGCTTGCCCGTGGCGAGGTAGGTCCCGCTGTACGTGCCCAGCACCACGCACACGTCTCCCCCGTCGATGAACTCCTCGGCCTTCGCCTGATAGCCTTCCCACTCCGTCCCAAGCTTCATGAACACGTTGTTCAGCACCGCTTCCGGGCCATGATAAAGGCCGCCGTACGGGAAGCCTTCCGCTTCTTCCCACGCGATCTGCTCATCCATCAGGCCGAGCACTGTGGGGATGTCTCCGGCGGCAAAAGCGGCATAGGTGGCGCGGATCAGGTCGAGGTTGCCGGGGGGCGTGCTCATGGTTTCCGGGGGTTGGGATGCGTGAATGATACGAAGTTGACCGCGGGAAGCAGGGACGAAGCGCACCGATGCTCCCGCCGTCTATGGAATAAACGTCAAACGGGCGAACCAGAGGGTCACGGCCTCCCAAAAAAGTTCGGAGGCCTCCAGCGACCGTATCGAAAAACGCGCGACGGCCGAAAGAACCGTCTCGCATGCTGCTCAGGAAGGTTCGATGCGTTCCCGCGCCGGAAGGGCAAAACAAAACGTGCTGCCGGAACCCGGCCCCTCGGACGCAACCCACACGCGCCCGCCGTGCAGTTCGATGATCCGTTTGACCAGCGTCAGCCCGATGCCGGTGCCCTCCACGTCTACGTTGAGCCGTTCGAAGAGGTCGAAGATCTTCTCGTGATACGCCGGGGCGATGCCGATGCCGTTGTCGCGGATGAAGCAGAGGGTCTCGCCCGGCGCCATCTGTCCCCCGATCTCGATGCGGGGATGGGGCTGATCGCCCATGAACTTGACAGCGTTGGAGAGGAGGTTCTGAAACACCTCGATGAGCCGCGCCCGATCTCCGAAGAGCGGCGGCAGATCGCCCGGCACGTTCACCGTCACGCCTCGCGCTTCGAGTTCGCCGCCGATGCGCTCCAGAGCCGCTTCCACGAGTTCTTTCATCGGCACGACCCCCGAGGGATGGACGAGGCGGCCCGAACGGGAGAGTTCGAGCAAATCGTTGAGCAGGTCCTTCATCGTCGTGGCCGCCCGTCCGATGTGCCGGATATCCTGCGCCACTCGATCGCTCGCTCCGGCGGCCACGTCCTTTTCGAGCATACCGAGGAACCCGTGGATGGTGACGAGCGGGCTTTTGAGATCGTGCGAGACCGTATAGGTGAAACGTTCGAGTTCGGCGTTGCGCCGCTCCAGTTCCCGGATGAGGGCCTCTCGTTCTTGCTCGGCGCGCTTTTGCTCGGTGACGTCGATGTGCATGCCGTACACCCGCACCGGCGCGCCCGAGGCGTCACGCACGATGATGCTCTGCACGGAGATGTATCGCGTTTCTCCGTCCGGACGGATGATCCGGTACTGCATCTCGAAGCCCTCGTCCTTTGCCAGCGCTTCGTCATAGGCCCGGATCACCTCTTCCCGGTCGGCCGGGTGGAGCCGCTCCGCCCACACGTCGAAGTCGAGGATGCCGTCCGGCAGTGAAACCTCAAAGATGGCCTGCGAGCGTTCATCCCATCGCACGACGTCCGCCTCCATATCGCAGAAGAACGCGCCGCCACCCGCCGCGTTGAGGGCCATCCGCAGGCGGGTCTCGCTCTGTTGAAGATCCGCCTCGGATCGTTTGAACTCCGTGATGTCGCGGACGAAGGCGGCCACGAGCGGCTCTTCCTCCGGCTGCACGATCACGATGCTCACGTCGAGATCGATGAGGCTTCCGTCTTTGCGGCGGTGACGGGTCTGAAAGCGCGCGCCCCCGTCGGCCAGCATTCGTTCGATGCGCCGTTTGACCGCCTCGGGGTCGAGTGCGGCTTCGAGCGCGCGGATGTTCATCCCGGTCAGTTCCTCGCGCGTGTACCCGCTCATCCGGCAATAGGCCGGGTTCACGTCGATGATCTCGCCCCGGACGTCGGCCAGGATATAGCCGTCGAGCGTCGATTCGAGCAACATCCGGTTCAGCCGCCGGGTGCGCTCGAGCTTCTCCTCGGCGCGCTTCCGATCGGAGATGTCGCGAACGACGACCAGCGCGGCGGCGGGCTGATCGGGGACCACCCGGGCTTCGTAATACCCGCCGCCGTCGGGACCGAGCGCGTATTCGAAGGTCTGAAGCGTCCGGGTTTCGAGCGCCTTTTCGAGCGCCGCCATGGCCGGAGCGCGCGCGGCCTCGGGCAGCCGTTCGCCGAGAGGCTTGCCGACGAAAGCGTCGGGAGATCCCGGTCCCACGTAGTCGCGCACGATGCCGTCGCGGCCCACACGGAACAGCACGTCGGGGAGGGCGGCGAGGAGCGTCCGCACGCGCGCCTCGCCCTCGCGCAACCCCGCCTCCATCGCCTTCTGCTCGGTGACGTCGAGCAACGTCCCGATGAGCGCCGGGGCGCCCCGGTAGACAGCGATCCGGCTGTATACCCTCACGTCCCGCACCTCCCCGTCCGCACGCCGAATCCGGAACGAATATCCCATCGCCGGGAGTTCGCCGTCGAGGCGCCGCCGGATATTCTCTCGAACCAGGGGTCGATCTTCCTCCACGACCATCGGGAAAATCGGGGCGTCCCGGAGTTCTTCGAGCGGATAGCCGAGGATCTCGGCCAGTCGGGGGTTGGCGTACCGGATGCGCCCGTCCTGCACCACGTAGACGCCCGTGAACGACTGCTCGACGAGCCCGCGAAACAGCGTTTCCGTCTCTCGCAGCCGGATCTCTTCGGCTTCCCGTTCGAGCGTTGCGCCGGCCCATGCGGCCAGCGTCTCCATGAGCGCGCGATCCGCCTCGTCGAACGGCTCGGCGCGTGGACCGGCGCGCCACACGCTCAGGGCGCCCCACGGGCGACCGCTCACCACCAGCGGCGCGCCGAGGTAGGCGGCCGTCCCGAAGCGCCGGGCAGCGGGAGGTCCCTCCCCGCCCGTCGACGCCACGACGCGGCCCGCCCGCATCGTCTCGCCGCAATACGTCTCATCCAGTGGAACCGCCTCGCCCCGCCGAAGCCCGAGCCCCGGCGCCTCTCCATACACGACCGTATAGACGTCCCCCTCCACGCGCCCGACGAGCGCCGCCGTCCCCTCGAAAGTCTCCGCGATCCAGGGAAGCGCCTGCCCGAACGTCTCCTCTGCTCTCCCCGTCTGCAACGATAAAATTCGACGCAGAAGCTGATAAAAAAGACGCTGTTTGTCGGGCAAGCCCTCACCATGCGCATGAGGAGCCACAAAGCCCATCTTTACTTCTCACTCGATAATCAGGAAAAGAATCGGAACCACACCGATTCGGCAGTCGATCGCCGGCCGTCCGGCATGCCGAGCGATTCAATGGGTAATAAAGGGCAACGGGAAAAGTGCGTCAGACAGGATTCGTAGAATCTCGCGCCGGAAACAATAACATACACGAAGGGGGAATGCAAAGATAAGCATCTCAGGCGCGTGAGCAAATCGTTTGCGAGACGGATCGAAAAAAAGCCTTCCGGAGGCGCATATCAAATCGGACCGGCGCTATACCTCCACGCCTCCATCTTCTCCCGCACACGCGCGGGCGAGCCGTACTCGGGGACGGCGCGGTGATTGATAAGCTCTCTTCTCCCGCACACGCGCGGGCGAGCCGGCGGCCGTCCCGGCGTTGCCCCCTTCCGGGGGATGGCTATGCGCTCTTCGCGAGCGGAGCGGCGGCCCCGTATTCGGCGAGGGCGGCGTCGTGGTCGCGCACCCAGTCGGTGGCGCACTTGAGGCGGAGGCGTTTGATGCGCATGGGCGCATACGCTTCGTCGTTCGCGCCCGTGGCGGCGTCGTAGGCGAGCGTGAGCACCGGGCCGCGACGGGGCGGTTCCCACACGCGTGCCTCGGGCGAGGCCAGCCGTTCGAGGTTGATCCGCCCCCGCTCCGTGAAAAGCTCCGGATGCAGCCGCGAAAGGATGAAGAGCACGTCCTCCATGTGATCAAAGAGGTCCTTCCCCCGAAAGCGATAGAGCGTCTGAAAAACGGCGGAGCCCATGAGGAGCGCATCGCGATAGCGTTCCTGACGCTCGTCCACGTCCTCGTCGAGCGCGCCGCACTCGAGAGCGATGCGCCGCCCGCGATGTTCGATCACGAAGTCTACCCAGAAGACCCCACACGGCGTCGGCACGCGGACCTGACTGTGCAGCCGCACCGACCGGTGGAGGTATTTGACGAGGTGCCACGCCAGTTCGTCTTCGAGCGGCGTCTCGTAGGGCGGGTCATAGAGTGGGCCGCCAACGCCGAACATGTGTGAAGGCGCGACTTCAGCGACGCGGCGCGGACGCTCCGGGGAAGCTTTTTCTTTATAAGCAATCATCGTTTTTTGCCGGGCAAGGGTGATCGAAACCTGCTTGCCGGCATAATAAAGCCCCCGGGTGCCAACTGCATGTCATATGTGTTCCACCCGAATGAACACACCCTCGAAAGCACGCCGCTCCGGAAAAGAGCCTGCGCCGCAAGCCCTTCCTCTCACACGACCGACCGCCCGGCTCAGTTCTCCTGCGCTCCCTCCTCGATCCATTGCCGGATCAGATCGATTTGCGCATCCGAGAGCGGGTCTCGACCCAGCGGCATCCGCCCGCCGCGAATGCCGGCGGCGCCGGTGATCTTGAGGAAAAGGTAGCTCCGGTCCGGGTCGCCCGGCTCGATCCGCTTGAGGGTCGGCTCCTCCTGGCTGTTCACGTTCACGAGGTTCGCATACGCCTGCCCCTCGCTCAGGTCCAATCCCTGGGGCGGGAACGAGCCGGTGTGGCACCCGGAGAGCGCACAACTGGTGTTGAAAATGGTGGACTGGATGGTGGAGAACTTCACGCCGTCGGAGGACGGTGGCGGCTCCTCGTCGGTGAGGGGATCGGCATGCTCACAGGCGGCGACGGCAAGCATCAGCACAAGCACGAGGGGGAGACTGCCGAAGGCCCGGCGTTTAGGGTTGGGGATCATGTCGGGTCGTATTTTTTCAGGAAAGGGTTCGATGGGAACGTCGAGGGGGGCGTTCAGAAATTCAGGATGCGATAGATGTTGAACCCGAGGCGCATGTCGCCGTCTCGGAGGTCGAGGTCGCCGCCGTTGAGATACTGATCCGTGGCGATGCCCACCGAATTGCTCACGACGATCTGGAAGATGTGGCCGGCGGTGGCAATTTCGAGGCCGCCGCCCCAACTGTCGAAGCGGTTTTCATTTCCAAAGGTTCTCGTGCGGATGTAGCCCGTGAGGATGGGCGTCCACTCGCCGATGAGTGAGAGGTTGCCGTGAAAGCGCCAGCGTCCGGCGAGGCCGAGGGTCAGCAGGGCGTCGTCGGCGTTCGATTCGTGCGAGGGGTTGATGGTCACGCCCGGCGCGACGGCGAGGCCGATGCCCGGGGCCACCTCTCGGGCGAGAATGACCTGCCCGGTAAACTTGAACGCCGCGCTCGTGAAGCGCCCCTGCCCCGGCACGTCTTCCGAGATCCAGTTGAGCGTGGTGAGCGCCGCCGCCTCGAAGGGCCGGGCGCCCTGCTTCGCCAGCCGGTATTTCCCCTGGAGCTCGACGTCGTCCGAGGCATTGCTCCGCCCCAGGGTCACGAAGAGATCGTCGGTGAAGGCATAGCCGAGGCTCAGCAGGATGATGCCGCTGCCGTCGAGGCCATAGAAGCTGTCGTAGCCGCTGCTCAGCGGCGGGTTGAAGCGGTGCTGAATACCGAAGAGCACGCTGCCGGCGGGCACGGTCCGCGTCGTGGGCACGTTTACGACGCGCCACCCGGCGAAGGGGAGCGGTTCGGGCGGCGGGGCGGCTTCCACCCGCGCCTCGTCCACCGCGCCGATGCTCCGCACCCAGGCTTCGAGCAACTGCACCTCCTCCGGCGCAAGCTTTTCGCCGATGAGCGGCATCTGCGTGCCGGTGATCGACGGATCGCCCTTGACCTTCCGGATGAGGTAGCTGTTCTCCGGGTCGCCGGGCTTGACGCGGAGCATCTCGGGCTGCTCTTTGCTCGGCACGCCCACGGTGCTGGCATAATAGTGCTCGGCGCTCAGGTCCATGTCCTGTTGCGGAAAGGGCGCGGCATGGCAGCCCGCCTGCGCACAGCTCCGACCGAAGAGCGCCGCGACGCGCGCCTCGAGCTCTTGCTCGCTCATGCGGGTGAAGTCCTGTCCTTGCGAGACGGTCGGCCCGGCGAACCAGAGGATCAGTCCTAAAAACAAGCCGGTCGCGCGGCGCACCCGCACCGGACCGGCAGCCTGTCGAAGGGAGGAATGGGGCATATGATTTCGCAGTGGTTGGTTTGCGTGGTGGAAAGCCTGAGAGTTATTGTTCGGCCGGTTCCGGTTCGGAGACGGTGACGAGCACCTCGAAGATGGCGTTTTCGCCGTCCGCCGGATCGGTGTCGGTGCTGTGCTGTACGTTGCCGGCGGCGTCGGTGGCGCGCACGAGGAGGCGGTGTTCTCCCGGCGCAGCCTCCCACCGATACGTCCACGGCGCCCATACGCCCCGGAAAGGATACGGGACGCCGTCGAGGACCTGCGTCGCCCCCTGAATGCCGGGATCGAGCGCGGCGATTTCCCGAAGCGAGAGCAGCCGCGCCGGCGCGAAGTCGGCGCCGTCCACGGCCACCTCCACCCGCTCGATGGCCGCCCCGCCGCTCAGCGCATACCCGGTGACGCGCGTCGGACCCGCCGGGATGCGCGCGCCCCGCAGCACGCTCGTCACCCCGTTGGTCACCTGAACCGTGCCGTCGTCGGCATAGCCGAGCACCGTCTGATACGAGCCGAAGACCGCATCGTCGTCGGTCGCTTCGATGCGGGTGATCCACTTGACGCTCTTGTAGCCGTAGTGCCCGGGCACGAGCAGGCGCACCGGCGCGCCGTGTCCGGGCGCCAGCAGCCGGCCGTTCATCTCATAGACCAGCAAAGGCTCCGGCAGACCGTCCGAGCCGTCGCCGAAAACCTTGTGCATCGGAAGGTTGTTGGTGAAGCCGTCGGCCCCGAAGATACGCAGCCGCCGGGTGCGTTGCCGGTCGATGCCGGCGCGTTCGAGGAAAAGCCGGAGCGGCACGCCCGTCCACACCGCCGTTCCGATGAGCCCCGGCACACTGTTGCTGTTGATGATGCATCGAAGCGTGGAGAGCACCGACACCGGCGTCTCGGCCTGAAGATCGGCCAGTCGCACGCTCAGAGGCCGCTCCACGAGCCCCTCGACGGACAGCGTCCAGCCCTCGCCCGTCAGCGACGGAGCGCCCTCCCATCCGGCCACCGACCCTTCCGCTCCGAACTGAAGGAAGAAATCATCGTTCGGCGTCAGGAAAGGAACGTCCGTGCCCTCGATGACCGGCTCGAAAGCATTGCGCTCGCATCCGGCCAGCGGAAACAGCGACAACCCGACGGCCAGGCTGCCCATTTGCCCCAGAAAAACGCGGCGCGTCGTTTTCATTTCCCGCATAAAAATGTTAAGTGACGGCTCCGGTCGCGTGCGTTGCCGGGTGTGCATCAGTTGAACCGAAGCCGGTATTCCAGCCCGACAAAGAGATCGCGCGCGGCGATGGCATTGCGGCCATAAGGCGTGAAAAAAAACTGCACGCTCACACCCATCGACGCCAGCGCCGCGACGCCTGCCAGCCGAAACGGATACACCGCCGCCCCGCCGCCGACCTTGACGAAACGCTGCCGGGTGGGGATCGGGTTGAGCGCGGAAAATCCGACGACGGGCTCTTTCCACGACCAGTTTCCGCCGGCGAGGGCCTGAAGCAACAGCCCGCCCCCGAACGGCGTCAGGCCTGCCTCGACCCGGTAGACCAGTTCGTCCCCGTAATCCGGGCGGGGATCGGCGATGCAGTTCACGTCCCGCCCGGCGCGGCACGGCGTCGCGCCGGAGAAGACGTATAGAGTAGAACGCAAGCGATAGCCGATGCCTACCTGCGCATAGGCAGGGAAGGGATAAAAACTCCGGCCGTAGCTGAGCATCGCCTGAAGGTTCACCTGTCCGGCATCGACGCTCGGCGCATAGTTTCGGGTGTATCCCGTGGGCAGCCCGATGCCGAGGTTTACCGCGAGGGCGTTCCGGGAAGGGCCTACGCCGAAGAGCGGCAGGAGGGCCACACGCGCGCCCAACTCCGCCGTGCCGAAGGCATACGTCCGCAAACGAAAGGCCTGATCCCGGATGAAAATCCGCTTGTACGGCAGCGAAAAGACGAACGTCAGCCCTTCGGAAAGACCGACTTCGCCGTACACGTACAGGCTGCGGTCCCGAAACGTATCGCCCGGCATCCCGTCGATAAAATCCGTCCGGCGGCCGTCGAAGGTGAACTGTTCGGCGGCGGAGACTTTCCCGTAGAACACCTTCACGTACGCCTCGCCCGAGGGCATCGTCCAGGCCTGCGCCCCGGCGTCGGCTACGAAGAAGCCGCCGCAAAGGATGAGCCCGAGCGCCGCCGCGCAGGCGACCCGTGCGCGTCGAAAGCGCCCTGTTTTCTGCGTCGGTTCAGTACGGATCATAGACGCGCCTCACCTGATGATTGCCCGTGTCGGCGATGTAGAGCGTGCGCGTCACCTCGTCGAAGAAAATGCCCATCGGCTCCTTGAGCATGGCTTCGGCCGCCGGCGTGCCGTCCGGGGAGAAGCCTGCCTCGCCGACGCCGGCGACGGTCGTGATCGTCCCGAAGGCATCGATTTTTCGGATGACGTGGTTGCCGGTGTCTGCGATGTACACGCGATGATCTTCCGAGAAAATCACGTCGGTGGGCCGGTTCAACTGTGCCTGTCGGGCGCTGCCGCCGTCGCCGGAATATCCGGGCTCGCCCGTCCCGGCGACGGTCGTGATCTGTCCGGTGAAGAAGTTGTACCGGCGGATGCGATGGTTCTCCGTGTCGGCGATATAGAGCGCCCAGTCGTGGGTGTTCATCGAGATCCGCCCGCCGGGGATGGGGTCCTCGCCGTCGGGGAAGTGGAACCGCGCCTCTTCGGCCGGGCCGTCGAAGTAACCCGGCTCGCCGCCCGCCAGCGTGGTGACGACGCCCTGCGTGTCCACTTTTCGGATGCGCTGATTGCCCTGATCCGCGATGAACAGGTTTCCGTCCGGGTCGAAGGCGAGGCCGCTCGGCCACTTCGTTCGCGCCTCCCCGTACGGCGCCGTCGCCACGAGCGTGCGCACGTCGACGACCTTCACCCGGTCGTTGCCCCACGACGCGACGTAGAGGTCGCCGTCGGGACCGACCACGAGGCCGGCGGGTCGGCGGAGGTCGATCTGATCGGCCGGGCCGTCGGCGGTGTCGCCGGGGAAGCCGGTGCCGATGAGCCGCGTGATGACGCCGTCCGGCCCCACTTTGCGGATGCAATGGTTCTCCTCATCCACGATGTAGATCTCGCCGGTCTGCGCCATCGTCAGCGGCGCCATGGCCACATCGACGGGTCGGTTCAGGAGCGCCGCCCGGGCCGGGCCGCCGTCGCCCGCGTTCCCGGCCTCGGAAGTCTTGCCCGCGACCGTGCACAGCACCCCTTCCCCCCCGCAGGTCGCCGTCGCGTCGGCTTCCTCGGGCGGCTCGGGCGGGTCGAATTCCCGGAAGTCGGGCGTGAAATCACAGTGCGTGAGCCCGACCGCCAGCGCCAGGCACACGACGAGCGTCCGCAGGCTTCTCATATGCGATCTCCGAAAAGGATTGCGAGCCGGCATCGAACGGCCCCCACAAAGCACAGGCGACCGACGTCGAAGGGCACGGGTCTGCCCTTCGATGCCGGTCGCCTGCCTTCCATGAGGTCTAGTGATCCAGTTCGACGCGCTTGACCTGCTGGTTGAACGTGTCGGCGATGTAGAGGGTATGATGGGCCTCATCATACGTCAACCCCATCGGCCGATTGAGCTGCGCCTGCGCCGCCGGGGTGCCGTCCGGGGAGACGCCCGCCACGCCGGTGCCCGCCACCGTCGAGATATTCCCCGCGGCGTCGATCTTGCGAACCGCGTGGTTCTTCGAGTCGGCGAAGAAGATCTCGTTGTCATGCGTGAAGACCAGGTCGGTCGGCGCGTTGAGTTGCGCCGCCGTGGCCGGGCCGCCGTCGCCCGAGAAGCCTGCCTCGCCCGTGCCCGCGATCGTCGTCACCATGCCGGTGGCCATATCGATCTTGCGGATGCGGTTATTGTCCGTGTCCGCCACGTAGAGGGCCGTGTAGTCGGGATCGAACGCGATCTTCAGGCCCGGGCTGGCGTCCGGACCGACGGGCGCGCTGAACATGGCGCTTTCTCTCGGACCGTCGGCGAATCCTTTCCCACCTCCCGCAAACGTGGTGATGACCCCCTGCGCGTCCACCATGCGGATGCGCTGATTGCCCTGGTCCGAGATGAACAGGTTGCCCTCCGGATCAAAGACGACGCTGCTGGGCAGGTCCATTTTGGCCTGGGCGGCCGGGCCGCCGTCACCGGCAAACCCCTGGATGGTCCCCACCGGCGCCGAGGTCGTCATGCTCGTTTTGTCGATGAGCTTGATCTTCCAGTTATGCCAGGAAGCCAGATAATAGTTGCCGTCCGGGCCGATGGTGAGGCTCGTCGGGTGGTTGAGGTCGATCTGATCCGCCGGGCCGGTGGAATCGTCGCCCAGGCTTCCCGCACCGATGAAGCGGTAAAGCATGCCGTCCGAGTCAATTTTCCAGACGCAGTGGTTGTTCCAGTCTACGACGAACGTGACGCCGCCCGGCCCGATGGTGACGTCCATCGGCCAGTAATGATGCGCTTCGATGGCCGGAATGCCGTTCGGGTTGCTCCCGGCTTCGCCGACGACTCCGGAGACCGTGCAGAGCACGCCCTCGCCGCCGCAGGCTTCCGCCGTCGGCTCCTGTCCCTGCGGCTCCTCTTCGGTGTCCAGATAGGCGCTGTCGCATCCGCCCAGCAACAGCAACAGACTCAAGGCCAAACCCGGCACGGACAGACGCCGGGCATACCGGTTGAAAGAATGGTTCGGGTAGTTCATCATGGGTTCTCTTTTATGAAGGTGGCAAATGGACTCTGGAGCCGACCCTTCGCCGCACAGCATGACGAACGGGCCCGGCAATGTTTTTGAACGCGCGATACGCTAAACCCCCGCGCGGGCGGGCATCCTCGACCTCAGGCAACCGGAAAAACGCCCCGAACGGGAAAAGAACTGCTCATATTTCCAGTAATACTCCCCATCGTCAACGTCTCTGAATCATTAAGGGAAACCACAGGATCTGCCGCGACCGTTACCAAACATTCACCTTTCAGGGCAGCGATGCACTTGGTGTGGAATCCATCATGATTATCAGGCAATCGCTTCTTCTTCGAATCACGCGTTTGCGCTCAGGGACGCCTGAGGAAAGAATCTCTAAGGATGCTCCCGTTACTAACTTTGCAGTTTATCATTTTCTCCGCTCTCCCCCAATCACATACTTATGTCACAACCGGGCACAAACGTTCCAAAAATCAATTAGGACAATTTAGTATTAAATTATCTTATCAAGCCATACTCAAATATTTGCCACGTTTTGATAGATTTCCGGATCTAACACACCTGTGTGGCGCATGGGCGCTTTTCACAAGTTTCGCACTTTCTCGTTACAACATCTTCCCCATCGATCGCGCCCTTATGGAGACAAACCGGCGTCGGCGCTGGGAAGGTCTCTCCCGCCCCGCACAGGGCGTGCGGGAAGGTCGGGGCGCATCCCGTTTATTTCCCGGCGGATGCGTCTTGCATGTGTTCAAGGGTTTTTGTACTCTTTTCGTGTAAGCGCTTTCACCCGCATGTTCTCACCGAAAGCACGTGAGTAAAAGGCTATGAGGGCTGTCTTTTCCTGCGTCGGCTCCTCTTCGCGGAAGCGCTTACGTCGAAATCCGCCTCTTACGCGCATCTCCCGAACACCCTGATCTTTACGGAGGATGCCCTATGAAACGATGGTTTAGCGCCGCGCTCGTCACGCTCTCCTTCCTGATGGCCCCTGCGCCGGGCCATGCGCAAGATGACGTCATGATGCAGGCTTTCTACTGGGACGTGCCGGTAGACGCCGCCAACCTCAACGGCACATGGTGGGACGTGCTCGCCGGCCAGGCCGCCGAACTGAGCGCGGCCGGCATCACCGGCGTCTGGACGCCCGCCCCCTCGAAGGGGAACTTCGGCATTTACGACATGGGCTACGGCATCTTCGATCACTACGACCTGGGCAACTACAACCAGAAAGGCGCCGTCGAGACGCGCTTCGGCAGCCGGGCCGAGTTGATCAACATGGTCAATGCGATGCACGCCAACGGCATCGACGTCTACGCCGACATCGTCCTCAACCACATCTATACGAGCGACGCGGAGGAAGAAGCCAACCCGGCCGTGAAAGGCTACGTCTTCGACGAAGCCTTCCGAAACGGAACCCAGTACAGTCCCTATCCGACGAACGAGATCAAGTGGCGCATCCCCGCCGCCGACGCCGGAGACTACTACGTCAAGATCAAGGGATATTACCTCGACTGCAATGCCTCTTACACGGAGCGGGCCTATGATCTGACCATCAACTGGACCGGGGCCGCCGATGACACGAGCGTCAACTGGGAAAGCGAGCCCAATGACGGCAACGGCCAAAACAACGTCTTCCCCGGCTCGGGTAAGCACGTGTGGGCGCACATCAACGCGTGCGGCGACGTGGACGAGTACAAGATCACGCTGTCCTCGGCGGCGGACGTCATCCTCAAACTCGAAGCCCGGCGCGAGGTCAACGGCACGCTCGAATGGGCCGATCAGACCAACGGCTACTACCCCTTCGAGATCTGGCACAACGGCCAGAACCTCGCCGCCACGACGCTCGAAGCGCGCACGAACACGGGCGTCACGTACGTGAACCACACCGGTTCGGGGGAAGCCAACTATACGTGGAACTACACCCACTTCCACCCCGTCGATGCGAACGACTGGCTCGGCTTCCCGGGCAACGACGAGGTGATCCCGAACACGAAGTTCTTCGGCAACGACTTCAACACGTACTATAGCGTCGTGCAGGATCGCCTGCAGAACTGGGGCGTGTGGCTGACGAACACCGTCGGATACGACGGCTACCGCCTCGACTTCGTGCGCGGCTATCAGGAAAGCTTCGGCGCGGACTGGGTGAAGGCGATGCCGCTCAAAAACGGCGCGCAGCGCTTCGCCGTGGCCGAGTACTGGGGCGAGGGCGGCACGATCAAAAACTGGGTCAACACCGTCAACGGCCTCGGCGCCGACATCGACGCGTTCGACTTCCCCCTCAAGTTCACCCTGAAAGACATGGCCAACGGCGACGGCAGCTGGGACATGCGCTGGCTGAACAGCGCCGGACTCATCCGAGGGCAGGGCATGTCCGGCACCGAGGTCGTCACCTTCGTCGATAACCACGACACGGGGAAGGAGTCCGACAAGTGGGTGTCGAAGGACTGGGACATGGCGTACGCGTACCTCCTCTTTTCGGAAGGACGCCCCACCATCTTTTACCCCCACTTCTACGGCGTCACGCAGGTCGACGCGCATGATCCGAACGTCACGGTGACTGCTCCGGCGAGCCTCAAGGACGACCTCAAGAAGATGACCTTCGTGCGGAAAACCTACCTCGGCGGCGCCACGAGCATCCTGAGCGACGTCGGCAATCCCTGGCCCTCCGGCGATGCCTTCGATGTGTACGTGGCCCGCAGGCAGGGCAACGGCACAAAGACCGGCGCGATCCTCGTCCTCAACAACGACGACACGCAGACGATGGGGCTGTGGGTGGACAACGCCCCGACGAGCGGCTATACGAACTGGGCCGGCAAAACGCTCGTCAATGCCCTCGACGGCTCCTCGACGACGCAGGTCTACAGCGACGGGCGCGTGTGGGTCTCCGCGCCGCCGCGCGGCTATGCCGTGTATGTGCCGCAGGAGGAATACGTGGCCTACAGCGGGCGCGTGGAAAACGCTTTGGAACGGATCGACCGGGCGATGCTTACCGACACCCCTGCACCCCGCGCGTTCTCCGTCGCGCCGAACTATCCCAACCCGTTCAACCCGACGACGACCATCGCCTTCTCCCTTCCGGAGACCGGGCGCGTCACCGTGAAGGTCTACAACGTGCTCGGGCAGGTGGTCGCAACGCTCGCCGACGAGGTCATGCCGGCAGGCGCGCACCGCGTCGCGTGGCGGGCGGACGTCGGCCTCGGCAGCGGGCTGTACTATTACACCGTCTCGTGGAACGGCCGGCGACAGACGCGGAAGATGATGCTTCTGAAGTAGCCGCCCCGTTTGGCTTCCGATGAGGGAAGGACCGCCGGTGTGCGCGCACACGCCGGCGGTCTTTTTTTTTCCGCGCCCCTCCCCGATGCCGAAACGCCCCGACGCCTGGGACGTTTGGGACGCGGAGCGCCCCGATCCGGCGTTCCCCTTCCCCGCCTCCGACGAACGAACCGCTCCGCTCATGCGCGCCCCGTCTCTTTCCGTGCCTCTCGCCGCTGCGCGGTGCGCCGTGCTCACGGCGACGCTGGGTTTGCTCGCAGCGACGGCGGCCGGGCAGGGCTTCAACACCCTCAACGGCCGCAACCACCCCGAACTCGACTGGCGCGTGGCCGAGACGGCGCACTTCGAGATCATGTATCCGGCCCACCTTGCGGGCATCGAGACGGAGGCCGCCGCCGTCGCCGAGGCCGCGTACGGGACGCTCGCGGACAACCTAGGCGTGTCGTTCGACGAGAAGCTCCGCCTCTACCTCTCGGACGAGGACGAGATCGCCAACGGCTTCGCCGCGCCCGTGGGCAACGGATACACGGACATCTGGGTGCACGTGAACGAGGTGGCCGAGATGTGGACGGGGCGCGAGAAGTGGCTCCGGAAGGTCATCGCGCACGAGTTGACCCACCTCTTCCACTACCGCGCCGTACGAACAAAGATCGGCCCGTTTGCCTTCCTTTTCGGCGACCCGCTCCCGCGCTTCTTCACGGAGGGCCTCGCGCAGTATGAGACCGAACGATGGGACGCCTTCCGCGGCGACCGATGGCTTCGCACCGCCGTCCTCGACGACCGGCTCTCGTACGAAGACGGACTGTCGGCGTGGAACGGGCGGCTCCTCTACGCCGTCGGGCACAGCCAGGTGCGCTTCTTCGCCGAACAATACGGCGATTCGACGCTCACCCGCCTGCTCCACCATCGGAAGAAGGCGCTCCTCGGGCGCGTCGAGGTCCACGATTTCTTCAGCGCCTTCGAGGCCGTCACGGGCGCGTCGTACCGCGATTTTTACGACCGGTGGCGACGACACGTGAACGTCTATTATAATGCCCTCGCCGCCCGCATGGAGACGCCCGACTCGCTCGGCGCGCCGCCGCTCGAACTGCCGGGGACGTATTTTTTCGACCTCCGGTACAGTCCCGACACGACGCGCCTGGCCGTGGTGGCGCTCGCTTCGACGGAGCGTCCGGTGCGGCGGCTGTACGTGGTGGACCGGGCGACGGGCGAGGCCCATGTGGCGGCCGAGGGGGACGTCGCCGCGGTGGCGTGGAGCCCGGACGGACGACGCCTCGCCTATGCCCGCCGCACGCGCGGACGCCACGGCTCGCTCCTCTACGACCTCTACCTCGTCGACGCCGACGGCAAGCACCGGCGGCGGCTCACCCACAGCCGCCGCGCCACCGCCCCCACCTTCGCTCCGGACGGGCGGCGGCTGGCCTTCATCGGCTCCGAAGGCGGCACGGCGAACCTTTTCCTCCTCGACCTCGCCACGGGCGCCGAGACGCCGCTGACGCACTTCACCGGCGACGTGCAGCTCGCCGCCGCCCGGTGGCATCCCTCCGAAGAAACGATCGCCTTCGCCCGCTTCGACGCCGACGGCACGCGCGATGTGGCCGTGCTCGACCTCACCACCGGCGGCGTCATGCCTGTCACCGACGGCACGGCGGACGACCGGCGGCCCGTCTGGAGCCCGGACGGGACGCGGCTCGCCTTCACCTCCCTCCGCGACGGCGTGCCGAACGTCTTCGTGCGCGACCTCGCCGCCGGCTCTACCCGGCGCGTCACCTTCGTCGCCACCGGCGCGACGGCCTTCGACTGGCTCCCGCCCGACACCACGCACCCGGACGGGACGCTCGCCCTCAGCGTGGGCGTCTCGAAGGAGCGCGACCGCGCTTTCCGCATCGACGCCGCGCGCACCGCCGGGCACCACGCGCCCCTCGTGCCCGAAGCGTACGCCGCGTGGACCATGCTTGGCCCGCCGCGCGAGGTTCCGCCCGCCCCCGCGCCGAACCCCGACCTCATCGAGAAGCGATACCCGTATCGCTCGTTCCCCAACCTTACGCACGCCGCCTCGCTTGCTTTCCCGTATTTCAACCGCGCGGACGACTGGGGCATCGGAGGCTTCACGGCGTGGGTGGAGCCCCTCGGCAAGCACGCCCTCTTCGCCCTCGGCAACCTCTCGCTCGCCGACCCGGGCGGCGAGAGCTTCTTCCTCGGCTCGTACGTCAACAACACCGCCGCGCCGTCGCTGGCCTTCAACCTCTACCGCTTCCCCGGCGCGGCGCGGTATTACGGCAACGGGATCCTCGCCGAACGGTTCACCGGCGGCGACGTCACGGCGGTCTGGCCGCTCGACTGGGGCGACGCGCCGTACACCGTCACGAGTCTCGGTGCACGCGTCCGTTTCGCCGCCATCGATCCACTCAACCCGGAAGATTTCGAACGGACCGTCGACGACCTGCCCCGGCCCGAAGCCGGAGAGCAGGCCGACCTCCGTCTCACCTTCGTCCGGAAGCGCCGGCGTCCGTACCGGCACAACGTCGTCCACCCGCTCGACGGCGTAGGCGTGCGCCTCCGGCTGACGGCGGCCTTGCCGCTCCTCGGCGCGGACGCACGCTTCCTCCGGGGCGACGTGGCGGCCTTCGGCATCCTTCCCGCGCCCGGCGCGCACCGCGTCTTCGTCTATGGCCGCTTCGAGGCACAGACGGGGACGCCGCTGGCGCAAGACGTGATCGGATTGGCCCGGTGGGATCTCCTTCAGTTCGAGGCGCCCGGCATAGGGTTCGTCTCACTCGGCGAGGCCGAGCGCGTGCGCGGCTACCGGCGCTTCGTCCTCGGCAACCGCGTCGCCTTCGGGACGGTCGAGTACCGCGTGCCGCTCCTCCCGGACCTCCGGACGCGGCTCTTCGGCGTCGTCTCCCTCGGCGCGACCACCGCCACCGCCTTCGCCGACGCCGGCGCCGTATGGGCCGACGGGGCCTTCGGCCGCGCCGTGACGAGGCTCGGCCTGGGCGTGGAGCTGAAGAACGCGCTCGACCTCGGCGGCGTCTTCCGGATCATGCACGCCGTCGGCCTCGCCCGC